>NZ_JBWKZH010000024.1:0-76724 GCF_059424305.1 Hydrogenophaga sp. GW456-12-10-14-TSB4
GGCATGGAGGGCTTGAGGTGTCAGCGCGGGGCCGGAAAGCAAAAAGCCGCCAGGAAAACCGGGCGGCTTTGAGAGCTGCGGAGCTTGTCGGAAGAGGGTGGGGCTGAAAAGCGTCCCGTTGTCATGAATTCATTATGCACGAGTCGTGTGACCCGGAAACCCCTGTGTCAACGCGGCCCCACACCGCCCGATCCGGGCGGTCAGGCGGCCTTCTTGAGGGCCTTGACGGCCTTGAGGACCTCTTCCACGTGGCCGGGCACTTTCAGGCCGCGCCACTCCTGCTTGAGCACGCCGTCCGGACCGATCAGGAAGGTGCTGCGCTCGATGCCCTTGACCTTCTTGCCGTACATGATCTTGTTCTTGACCACGCCGAACATGTGGCACATCTTCTCTTCGGTGTCTGCGATCAGCTCGAAGGGCAGTTCCAGTTTGGTCTTGAAGTCGTCGTGCGACTTCATGTTGTCGCGCGACACACCGAACACCTGCGCACCGGCCTTCACAAAGTCCTTGTACTTGTCACGGAATTGCATGGCCTCGGTGGTGCAACCGGGGGTGTTGTCCTTGGGGTAGAAATACAGAACGATGGTCTGGCCGAGGTGCGTCTGGTTGCTGACCTTCACGCCGCCGGTGGCCTGCGATTCGAATTCGGGAATGGGTTTGTTGACAACGACTGCCATACTGCGTGGACCCCTGACGTAAGTTGGTGGTGATTCGTTGGCTTCCCGGCTGCTTCGCGACGGCCTGGCATGCGGGATGCAGGCGGCGCCACGGCAGGAAACAATCCGCTATTTTACCCTGAATGGGCGTTCCCGTCACCCGCCAGGGCCGCGGGACAAGACAGATAGGGGGGATGCAGGCCTCAGGCCTCGACCAACAGCGCTGCCACCACCCGGCGGCCTTCCCCGGCCAGGATGTTGTAGGTGCGGCAGGCGGCGGCGGTGTCCATGGTTTCCACGCCGATGCGGCGTTCCATCAGGCCCTGCAGCATCGCCGGTCGCACGAAGCGCAGGCGTGAGCCGCTGCCGAACACCACCAGCTCGGGGGGCTCGGGCATGAGCCCGATCAATTGCTCGAAGTGCGCCGCGGTGAGGTCTTCAAAGCGCTGGCAGTCCCAGGGCATCAGCTGGCCGCCCGAGGTCAGGACGAGGCTGCCAGCGTGGCGCTGGCCGTTCACGGCGATCCATCCCTCGCCATAGGAGGTGATGGACTGCGTGTCCAGCTTGTCGGCATGGAGTTTCATGGGGAGGCGTGCGATCGGAAGGGCTGGGGAACTGTGGTCAAATTGCAGGTTTTCCCTGCTGACGAGACCGAATATAACGCCCGGTGCACCTCGGCGGGGCATGTCTGCCTTGACCCCACAACCCCTTCCGGAGGGCCTTTGAAAAGCATCCAGAAATCCGCCAAGCTGGCCAACGTCTGTTACGACATCCGCGGGCCCATCATGGACGCGGCGCGTCAGATGGAGGAAGAAGGCCACAAGATCATCAAGCTCAACATCGGCAACCTGGCGGTGTTCGGCTTCGATGCGCCCGAGGAGATCCAGCAGGACATGATCCGCAACCTGCCGAATTCGGCAGGTTATTCGGACAGCAAGGGCATCTTCGCGGCGCGCAAGGCGGTGATGCACGAGACGCAGAAGCAGGGCATCAAGGGCGTGGCCCTGGAAGACATCTACCTCGGCAACGGCGCGAGCGAGCTGATCGTGATGGCGACCAATGCCTTGCTGGACAACGGTGACGAGCTGCTGCTGCCGGCACCGGACTACCCGCTCTGGACGGCAGCGGCCAGCCTGTCGGGCGGCACGCCGGTGCACTACATGTGCGAAGAGTCCAACGGCTGGATGCCGGACATCGACGACATCCGCCGCAAGATCACGCCGGCCACCAAGGGCATCGTGGTGATCAACCCGAACAACCCGACGGGCGCGCTGTATTCCGACGACCTGCTCAAGGCCATCGTGGAACTCGCGCGCGAGCACGGCCTGGTGATCTTTGCCGACGAGGTGTACGACAAGGTGCTGTACGACGGTGCCAGGCACACGGCGATCGCCAGCCTGTCGGAAGACGTGCTGACGCTGACCTTCAACTCGCTTTCCAAGAGCTACCGCTCGTGCGGCTACCGCGCGGGCTGGCTCGTGGTGTCGGGCAACAAGAAGCCCGCCAAGGACTACATCGAGGGCCTGAACATGCTCTCGAACATGCGCCTGTGCGCGAACGTGCCGGGCCAGTGGGCGATCCAGACCGCCCTGGGGGGGTATCAGAGCATCAACGACCTGGTGTGCGAAGGCGGCCGCCTGCGCCGCCAGCGCGACCTCGCCTACGAGCTCATCACCGCCATCCCGGGCGTGAGCTGCGTCAAGCCATCGGCCGCGCTCTACATGTTCCCCCGGCTCGACCCGAAGATGTACCCGGTCGAGGACGATCAGCAGATGTTCCTGGAGCTGCTCCAGGAAACGCGCGTGATGCTGGTGCAGGGCTCCGGGTTCAACTACCCGGACAACCAGCATTTCCGCATCGTGTTCCTGCCGCACGAAGACGACCTGCGCGAGGCCATCCAGCGCGTGGCCAAGTTTCTCGAAGGCTGGCGAAAACGCCACGCCTGATTTTTCCGCTTTCCAACCATGACCGACATGAAACCGATCCAAGTAGGCCTCCTGGGCATAGGCACCGTAGGCAGTGGCACCTTCAACGTGCTCCAGCGCAACCAGGAAGAGATTCGCCGGCGCGCCGGTCGTGGCATTGAAATCACCATGGTGGCCGACCTGGACGTGGCCCGTGCGCAGGCCATCGTGGGTCCCGATGTGAAGGTCGTGAACGACGCCCGCGCCGTGATCGCCAACCCCGAGATCGACATCGTGATCGAGCTCATCGGCGGTTATGGCATCGCCAAGGCCCTGGTGATGGAAGCCATTGCCGCCGGCAAGCACGTGGTCACCGCCAACAAGGCCCTGCTGGCCGTACACGGTACCGAGATTTTTGCGGCCGCATCGGCCAAGGGCGTGATGGTGGCCTTCGAGGCCGCCGTGGCCGGTGGCATTCCCATCATCAAGGCGCTGCGCGAGGGCCTCACCGCCAACAGCATCCAGTGGATCGCCGGCATCATCAACGGCACGACCAACTTCATCCTCTCCGAGATGCGCGACAAGGGCCTGGACTTCGCCGTCGTGCTCCAGGAAGCGCAGCGGCTGGGCTATGCCGAGGCCGACCCCACCTTCGACATCGAAGGGGTGGACGCGGCCCACAAGGTCACGCTCATGAGCGCGATCGCCTTCGGCATCCCGGTCCAGTTCGACAAGGCCTACGTGGAGGGCATCACCCAACTGGGCGCCACCGACATCAAGTACGCCGAACAGCTCGGCTACCGCATCAAGCTGCTGGGCATCACCAAGCGCACGGCGAAGGGCATCGAGTTGCGCGTGCACCCGAGCCTGGTGCCGGCCAAGCGCCTGATCGCCAACGTGGAAGGCGCGATGAACGCCGTGGTGGTCAACGGCGACGCCGTGGGCACCACGCTCTATTACGGCAAGGGCGCGGGCAGCGAGCCCACGGCCAGCGCCGTCATCGCCGACCTGGTGGACATCACCCGCCTGCACACCGCCGACCCGCACCACCGCGTGCCGCACCTGGCCTTCCAGCCCGATGCCCTGAGCGATGTCGCGGTGCTGCCCATGAGCGAGGTGGTGACGAGCTACTACCTGCGCCTGCGCGTGGCCGACCAGGCCGGCGTGCTGGCCAAGGTCACCGGCCTGCTGGCCGGCGCGGGCATCAGCATCGACGCGGTGCTGCAGCGCGAGGCCGACGAGGTGAGCGGCGAAGGCGGCACCTCCACCGACCTCATCATCCTCACGCACGACACGCGCGAGGGCACCATGAACGACGCCCTGGCGCAACTGCAGACCTTGCCGACCGTGCTGGCGCCCATCGTGCGCATCCGCAAGGAAGAGCTCAACTGATGCGATACCTCTCGACCCGCGGTCATGCCGACCGCAAGCGCTTCTGTGAAATCCTGCTGGAAGGCCTGGCGCCCGACGGCGGTCTCTACCTGCCCGAGCGTTATCCGCAGGTCGATGCCGCCGCGCTGCAGCGCTTGCGCGAGGCATTCAACGGCGGGCGGACCGGCGGCTATGCCGCGCTGGCGTTCGAGATCCTCTCGCTCTACATCGACGACATTCCCGCCGCCGATCTGCGCGCGCTGTGCGAGAAGACCTACACCGAGGCGGTGTTCGGCACGCCGCAGATCGTGCCGTTGAAGAAGCTGGAAGAAGGCTTCTACCTGGAAGCCCTGTCCAACGGCCCCACGCTGGCCTTCAAGGACATGGCGATGCAGCTGCTGGGCAACCTGTTCGAGTACGAGCTGGCGCGCCGCGGCGAAGAGCTCAACATCCTGGGCGCGACCTCCGGCGACACCGGCAGCGCGGCCGAGTACGCCATGCGCGGCAAGCACGGCGTGCGTGTGTTCATGCTCAGCCCGCACGGTCGCATGAGCCCGTTCCAGCAGGCGCAGATGTTCAGCCTGACGGACGAGAACATCCACAACATCGCGATCGAAGGTGTGTTCGACGATTGCCAGGACATTGTCAAGGACGTCAGCAACGACCTCGCGTTCAAGCGCGCCCACAAGATCGGCACCGTGAACTCGATCAACTGGGCCCGCCTGCTGGCGCAGGTGGTGTACTACTTCGCCGGCTACTTCCAGGCCACGGCGGAGAACACCGAGCGGGTGTCGTTCACCGTGCCCAGCGGCAACTTCGGCAACGTCTGCGCGGGCCATGTGGCGCGGCAGATGGGGCTGCCGATCCGCACGCTGGTGGTGGCCACGAACGAGAACGATGTGCTCGACGAGTTCTTCCGCACCGGCGTGTACCGTGTGCGCGGCAGTGCCGACACGCATGAGACTTCCAGCCCGTCGATGGACATTTCCAAGGCCAGCAACTTCGAGCGCTTCGTGTTCGACCTGCTGGGACGCGACGGCGACCGTGTCAAGGCCTTCTTCGGGGAAGGCCTGTCGCGCGAGGGCCGCTTCGACCTGAGCACCGACCCGGTGTTCGCGGAGGCGGCAAGCCACTATGGTTTCCGCAGCGGGAAAAGCACGCATGCCGACCGGCTCGACACCATCCGGGACGTGTTCCAGCGGCACCGCCTGATGATCGACACCCACACCGCCGACGGCGTGAAGGTGGCGCGCGAACACCGCGAAGCAGGCACGCCCATGGTGGTGCTGGAGACCGCCTTGCCAATCAAATTCGCCGAGACCATCGTCGAAGCCCTGGGCCGCCAGCCCGATCGCCCGGCGCAGTTCCAGGGCATCGAGGACCTGCCCAAGCGGGTCAAGGTCATGCCGGCCCGCACGGCGGTCGTGCAGGCCTTCATCGCCGAGCACTGCGCGCCGGCATGAAGGTGGTCGGATTCGCAGGCTACTCCGGATCCGGCAAGACCACGCTGGTCGAACAACTGATTCCCGCGCTGCAACTGCGCGGGCAACGCGTCTCGGTGGTCAAGCACGCCCACCATGACTTCGACATCGACCACCCCGGCAAGGACACCTGGCGCCACCGCGAGGCCGGCGCCTTCGAGGTGCTGGCCGCCTCATCCCGTCGGCTGGTGATCATGCGCGAGCTGCAGGGGCGCGTGGAGCACTCGGTGCACAGCCTCATCGCCGAGCTGCACCCGGCGGTGGACTGGGTGCTGGTCGAAGGCTTCAAGGACAGCGACCTCCTCAAGGTCGAGGTCTGGCGCGAAGCCCATGGCAAGCCTGTGCGCTACCGCTCGGATGAGCGCGTTGTCGCCGTCGTGACCGACAGCCCGCAGGCCTTGCCCGACCCCACCCCACGCACCGTGCTGGATTTGAACCGCCCCGATGACGTGGCGCTGTGGTTGCTCGACAATGCAGACCGCTTCGCCTATCGGGCCCACCCGCCTTCCACGACGCCATGAACGCCTCCCAAGCTCCCGCGCGCGCACCGTTGATGTCGCTGGCCGACGCCATGACCGACCTGCTGGGCCGTGTCGAGGCGCTGAGCGCGACCGAGACGGTTGCCACCTTCGACGCCGACCGCCGTGTGCTCGCGCAGGACCTGGTCTCGGCCCTGCAAGTGCCGCCGAACGACAACTCGTCCATGGACGGCTACGCGGTGCGCGCGGCCGACGTGACCGAAGCGGGCAAGGTGCTGCGGGTGAGCCAGCGCATCGCCGCCGGCCACGCGGGCCAGCCCCTGGAGCCGGGCACTTGCGCGCGCATCTTCACCGGCGCGCCCATGCCGGCCGGCGCCGATGCGGTGGTGATGCAGGAAGACACCGTCGAGGTGGGCGGCGATATCCACGCGGTGCACATCCAGGCGTTGCCCGAGCCCGGGCAGTGGGTGCGCCGCGCGGGCGAGGACGTGACGCGAGGCGCCGTGGTGCTCGCCAAGGGCGAGCGGCTCTCGCCCGCGAGCCTGGGACTGGCCGCGAGCCTGGGCCTGGCACACCTGACGGTGCGGGCACGCCCGCGCGTTGCGCTGTTCTCCACCGGCGACGAACTCGTGATGCCCGGCGAGGTGCCGCCCGAGGCCATGAAGCCCGGCGCGATCTACAACTCCAACCGCTTCTTCCTGCGCACGCTGCTCCAGCGCATGGGCTGCGAGGTGAGCGACCTGGGCATCGTGCCCGACCGGCGCGAGGCCACGCTGGCCGCACTCAAGACCGCCGCCGACCACCACGACCTGATCCTCACCAGCGGCGGCGTGTCGGTGGGCGAGGAAGACCACATCAAGCCCTCGGTGCAACAGTTGGGCAGCCTGGACCTGTGGCAGATCGGCATGAAGCCGGGCAAGCCCTTTGCCTACGGCACGGTGCGGCGAGATGGGGGCGCCGGTGCCGCCGCCGGCGAAACCTGCCATTTCATCGGCCTGCCGGGCAACCCGGTGTCCAGCTTTGTCACCTTCCTGTTGCTGGTGCGGCCTTTCCTGCTCAAGCTGCAGGGCGTGCCGGCGGACCGTTTCCAGGCGCTGCCGCCAGCCACCACGCTGCCGGCGCATTTCACCGTGGCGCGCGCCGACAAACGACGCGAGTTCCTGCGCGTGCGCCGCAATGCGGCGGGCGGGCTGGACCTGTTTCCCAACCAGAGCTCAGGCGTGCTGACGTCGGTGGTCTGGGGCGATGGCCTGGTCGACAACCCGGCCGGCACCACCATCGCCCACGGCGACCCCGTGTCCTACATCTCCTTCGCGGACCTGCTCGCATGAAAGTCCAGCTGCGCTATTTCGCCGCCATCCGTGAGGCCCTGGGCACGGGCAGCGAACCGGTGGAAACCCAGGCCGCCACGCTCGCTGCCCTGCGTGCCGAACTCGTGGCACGCGGGGGGGCGTACGCCGACGTGCTGGCGCCGGGGCGGGCGGTGCGCGTCGCCCTGAACCAGGCCATGAGCGACGAATCCGCTTCGCTCATCGAGGGCGCGGAAGTCGGCTTCTTCCCGCCCGTCACGGGAGGCTGAGATGGGCAGTCGCGTCCGCATCCAGAGCGAAGACTTCGACCTCAGCGCCGAGGTCGCGCAACTGCGCCTGCAGGACGCACGGGTCGGTGCGGTGTGCAGCTTCATCGGCACCGTGCGGGACCGCAACGACGGCCAGAGCGTGAGCACGATGGAGCTCGAGCACTACCCCGGCATGACCGAAAAGTCGATCGAGGCCATGATCGACGAGGCCTTCCGGCGCTTCGATCTCTATGGCGCACGCGTGATCCACCGCGTGGGCCTGTTGCAGCCGCTCGACCAGATCGTGCTCGTGGCTGTCACCTCCGCGCACCGGGGCGAGAGCTTCCAGGCTTGCGAGTTCCTCATGGACTACCTCAAGACCCAGGCCCCGTTCTGGAAGAAGGAGCAGACGCCCGACGGCGCGCGTTGGGTCGACGCCCGCGTGAGCGACGACGCGGCGCTCGCGCGCTGGGGCATCGAGGCGCGCAACGGCTGACATGACCCGCACCGCCGACGTCGAGGCCATCGAACGCGCCACGCTGCAGGCGGTGGCGCCCGAGGTGGTGGAAGCGATGCCGGGCTGGTTGTTGCCCATGGACAGCGGCACCGTGGGCCGCGCGCGCAGCGCCGTGCCCCTGCACCATGAACCGCCCGATCTGGGCTTGCTGGCATCGATCCTGGCGCGGTACGAAGACCGCGGCTTCACCCCCGCGTTCCGCCTGCCCGACCTGCCCGCGTTCGAGCCCTTCCAGCAGGCCTTGCAGCAGCAGGGGTTCGAGCGCCTGCAGCCCACGTTGACGCAGACCGCACCGATCGAGGTGCTGCAGAGCCTCGAGGCCGATCCGGCCGCCGACCTGGCCGACACGCCCGACGCCGCCTGGATGGCCATGTTCCTGGGCGAGGGCCTCGACCCGGTGGACGGGGCGATTCGCGCCCGCTCCCTGAGCCGCGCCACGGGCACGCGGTATGCCAGCCTGCGCGAGAACGGCCACACCCTGGCCTGCGGTGCGGCCTCGTTCGGAGAGGGCTGGCTGGGCGTGCACGGCATGCGCACCGCGGCCGCGCAACGGGGCAGGGGGCTGGCCGCGCGCGTGCTGCGCGCGATGGCGCGGGAGGCCGCGCAACGGGGCATCTCGCAAGCCTTCCTGCAGGTCGACGCCAGCAACGCCCCGGCGCTCGCGCTCTACCGAAGGCTGGGCTTTTCCACGGCCTGGCCTTACGCTTACTGGCGCCGCGCCTTGAAAACCGGGTGATCGGCGCCACCTGTGGGGCAATTCTGAATTCACGGAGAGCCTTTTCATGCGTCTCGACAAACTCACCACCAAGTTCCAGGAAGCCCTCGGCGAAGCGCAAACGCTGGCCCTGGGCGCCGACAACGCCTACATCGAACCCGCCCACCTGCTGCTGGCCTTGCTGCGCCAGGCCGACGGCCCGCAGTCGCTGCTGCAGCGCGCGGGCGTCAACGTGCCGGGCTTGGCCAAGGCCGCGGAAGCGGCGGTCAAACGCCTGCCCGAAGTGCAGGGGCAAGAGCAGGTGCAGGTCGGCCCCGAGCTGGCCAAGCTGCTGCAGGCCACCGAAAAGGAAGCCCTCAAGCGCGGTGACCAGTTCATCGCCAGCGAGCTTTTCCTGCTGGCCGTGACCGACCACAAGGGCGAGCTTGGCCGCATCGCCAACGAGAACGGCCTGAACCGCAAGAGCCTGGAGGCGGCCATCACCGCCGTGCGCGGCGGGCAGAAGATGGACAGCCCCGAGGCCGAAGGCCAGCGCGAAGCCCTCAAGAAATACACGCTGGACCTCACCGAGCGCGCCCGCCTGGGCAAGCTCGATCCGGTGATCGGCCGCGACGACGAGATCCGCCGCGCCATCCAGGTGCTGCAACGCCGCACCAAGAACAACCCCGTGCTCATCGGCGAACCCGGTGTGGGCAAGACCGCCATCGTCGAAGGCCTGGCGCAGCGCATCGTGGCCGGTGAAGTGCCCGACTCGCTCAAGGGCAAGCGCGTGTTGAGCCTGGACATGGCCGCGCTGCTGGCCGGCGCCAAGTTCCGCGGCGAGTTCGAGGAGCGCCTCAAGACCGTGCTCAACGAACTGGCCAAGGACGAGGGCCAGACCATCGTCTTCATCGACGAGCTGCACACCATGGTGGGTGCGGGCAAGGCCGAAGGCGCGATGGACGCGGGCAACATGCTCAAGCCGGCCCTGGCGCGCGGCGAGCTGCACTGCGTGGGTGCCACCACGCTCGACGAATACCGCAAATACATCGAGAAGGACGCCGCGCTGGAGCGCCGCTTCCAGAAGATCCTGGTGGGCGAGCCCAGCGTGGAAGCGACCATCGCCATCCTGCGCGGCCTGCAGGAGAAATACGAAGTGCACCACGGCGTGCAGATCACCGACCCGGCCATCGTGGCCGCGGCCGAGCTGAGCCACCGCTACATCACCGACCGTTTCCTGCCCGACAAGGCGATCGACCTGATCGACGAGGCCGCGTCCAAGATCAAGATCGAACTCGACTCCAAGCCCGAGGTGATGGACCGGCTCGACCGCCGCCTGATCCAGCTGCAGATCGAACGCGAAGCCGTGCGCCGCGAGAAGGACGAGGCGTCGCAGAAGCGCTTCGGCCTGATCGAGGAAGAGATCGTTCGGCTGGAGAAAGAGATCTCCGACTACGACGAAATCTGGAAGGCCGAGAAGGCCGCCGCGCTCGGCTCCAAGGACGTGATGGAAGAGATGGACCGCATCCGCTCGCAGATCAAGACCTTCACCGACAAGGGCGACTTCAACAAGGTCGCCGAGCTGCAATACGGCAAGCTGCCCGAACTGGAAAAACGCCTGAAGGACGCGCAGGCCGTCGAGTCGGGCAAGGCGCTGAACAAGGACGGCAAGGGACGCCCGCAGCTGCTGCGCACGCAGGTCGGCGCCGAAGAGATCGCCGAGGTCGTGGCGCGCGCCACCGGCATTCCGGTGTCCAAGCTCATGCAGGGCGAGCGCGACAAGCTGCTGCTGATGGAGGGCAAGCTGCACGAGCGCGTGGTCGGCCAGGACGAGGCCATCGGTGCCGTCGCCAACGCCATCCGCCGTTCGCGCTCGGGCCTGTCCGACCCGAACCGCCCGACCGGCTCCTTCCTCTTCCTCGGCCCCACCGGCGTGGGCAAGACCGAGCTGTGCAAGGCGCTGGCCGGCTTCCTGTTCGACAGCGAAGACCACCTCATCCGCATCGACATGAGCGAGTTCATGGAGAAGCACTCGGTTGCCCGCCTGATCGGCGCGCCGCCCGGCTACGTGGGCTACGAGGAGGGTGGCTACCTCACCGAGGCGGTGCGCCGCAAGCCCTACAGCGTGGTGCTGCTCGACGAGGTCGAGAAGGCCCACCCCGACGTGTTCAACGTGCTGCTGCAGGTGCTCGACGACGGCCGCCTGACCGACGGCCAGGGCCGCACCGTGGACTTCAAGAACACCGTGATCGTCATGACGAGCAACATCGGCTCGCACATGATCCAGGCCATGGTGGGCTCGCCCTACGACGAGGTGAAGGAAGCGGTGTGGGACGAGCTCAAGAACCACTTCCGGCCCGAGTTCCTCAACCGCATCGACGAGACGGTGGTGTTCCACGCGCTCGACGCGCAGCACATCGAGTCCATCGCCGCGATCCAGCTCAAGGTGCTTGAAGCGCGCCTGGCCAAGATGGATCTGCACCTGAATGTGTCGTCCGCGGCCCTGGCTGAGTTGGCCAAGGTCGGTTTCGATCCGGTCTTCGGTGCGCGCCCGCTCAAGCGCGCGATTCAGCAGCGCATCGAGAACCCGCTGTCGAAGTACCTGCTCGAAGGGCGCTATCCGCCGAAGTCGTCCATTCCGGTGGATGTCGATCCGGTGCAGAACCCCGGCGTGTTCGAGTTCGGCGACGCGGTCGTCCCGGCCTGACGCCCTGCGACCCCGTCCGTCGTGGATGGGGTCGGGGCTCTACCCTTGAGAGGAGGGGCGGCCTATCATGAAACCCATGACGCAGATCCCTCCCTCGCTTCCCCTGCGGGCGCTGTTCGACGCGCAATACAACGCCAGCCGCGCCCAGGTGGAGGTTCCCCTGGCACTGCGGCGCGACCGGCTGGGCCGGCTGCGGGCCCTGATCGACACCCACGCCTTGGCGCTGGCCGAGGCGGTGGAGGCCGACTTCGGCGTGCGTTCAGCCCAGCTCACCGAGGCGGCGGACCTGTTCGTGCTGCGCGCCGGCATGGCACAGTTGCACAAGCACCTGCCGGCCTGGATGAAACCGCAGCGCGTGGCCACGCCCCTGTATCTGCAGCCTGCGCGCGCCCACATCCAGCGCCAGCCCCTGGGTGTCGTCGGTGTCATCGGTCCCTGGAACTACCCGCTGCAGCTCACGTTCGGACCGGCCGCCGCCGCGCTCGCGGCCGGCAACCGCGTGATGCTCAAGCCCAGTGAACTCACGCCCCACAGCTCGGGCCTCATGGCCAGGCTGGTGCAAGACGCTTTCTCTGCCGACGAATTCAGCGTGGTGCTGGGCGGGCCTGATGTGGCGCAGGACTTTTCCCGGCTGCCGTTCGACCACCTGTTCTTCACCGGGTCCACCCAGGTGGGTCGCCAGGTGGCGGCTGCCGCCGCGGCCAACCTCACGCCGACCACGCTGGAGCTGGGCGGCAAGTCGCCCTGCGTGATCGACGCCTCGTGCGACCTGGACGATGCCGCCGTCAAGATCGCCCACGGCAAGCTGCTCAACGCCGGCCAGACCTGCATCGCGCCCGACTACGTGCTGCTGCCGCGCGACCGGGAGGCTGCTTTCGAGCGCGCCTACACCGCCGCCGTCGCACGCCTGTTTCCGAACATCGCGGGCAACCCCGACTACGCGGCCATCGTGAGCGAGCGGCACCAGGCCCGCCTCGTCGCGCTGCTGGAAGAAGCCCAGGCCCGCGGCGCGCGCGTGGTGAATGTGGCACCGCCCGGTGGCGCCGGAAACGGTGCGCGCCAGATGAGCCCCACGCTGGTGTTCGACGCCGCGCCCGGCCTGCGGCTGATGAGCGAAGAGATCTTTGGCCCCATCCTGCCGGTGGTGCCTTACGACGGCATCGACGACGCCATCGCCTTCATCAACCTGCGCCCACGCCCGCTGGCGCTGTACTGGTTCGGCACCGACACCGCATCGCGCGACCGCCTGCTCAACCGCACGGTCAGCGGGGGCGTGACGGTGAACGACACCCTGATGCACATCGCGCACGAAGGCCTGCCTTTTGGCGGTGTGGGCGAGAGCGGCTGGGGCTCGTACCACGGCGAGGCCGGCTTCCTGCGCTTTTCGCAGCAGAAGCCGGTGCTGGTGCAATCGCGCTGGGCCATGGGCTGGCTGTTCTACCCGCCTTATGGGGCGCGGTTCCAGCGCGTGATGGGCATGCTCAAGCGGCTGTTCTGACCAGGTTCAAGGGTGTGCCCTTGGCTGTATTTGGTGCCTGAGTTTCGACATTTCAGGCCAAAGAGTATTCACTCCGTTCACAAGAGACGCGTCTTGGGCGCTGCTGCCTAGACTGCGCGTCGCGTCTGCAGTTCGCTCGGACGCGTCTTGAACAAAAACGAGGCTGCCCGCTATCTTGCGCGGGCCGGTGCTCATGGAGGGATCTCATGCTGCTCACTATTTCGCTGCGCCCTGGCGCGTGGCTCATTGGCGTTCGCGTTCTCCTTCTTGGTGTCTCCTGCATGGGAGCCGCCACCGCAGAGGCGCAAACCCTGGTCCCGGGCAAGCTGCCCGGCGCGTTTGCGGTGTCGCCCAGCGGAGCAGCGACATACCGGATCCCGATCGATGTGCCGCCCGGCGTGGCGGGCATGGAGCCCAAGCTGGCGCTGAGCTACAGCAACCAGGCGGGCAACGGGATCGTGGGGGTGGGGTGGAGCCTGGAGGGGCTCTCGGCGATCACGCGCTGCCCCAAGACGATGGCCACGGATGGTGTCAGAGGCAGCGTCAAGTACGACATGGAAGACAGGTTCTGCCTGGACGGACAGAGGCTGATCAACGTCGCCGGCGCGTACGGGGCTGCGGGCAGTGAATACAGAACGGAGCTGGAGAGTTTCAGCAAGGTCACGGCACAGGGGGCGGCCAACGGGAATGCGGCCCATGGTCCGCAGAGCTTCACGGTCAAGACCAAGGTGGGGTTGACGCTGGAGTTCGGCGGGACTGCGGACTCGCGGATCGAGGTGCAGGGCAAGAGCGTGGTGAGGGTGTGGGCGTTGAACCGGATGAACACGGAGGGTGGTGCGACCGGCGCCGGAAAAACCCGAGGCGTCTGGCGCGCCCGGATCAATTGAAGTCGATGTCGCTGCCGAGTCCAGCCACCACGTCGTCGCCAGCCGCGGCGCACTGCAGATAGCCTTGTTGCTGCAAGCGCTGCAGCAGTTCTTTCACATCGTTGCCCAGCAGGCCGACCAGTTCCTGCTCGCTGCGCCGGCCGTTGGCCAGCAGCAGAACGGTGTGGGTCTGGCGGCCCAGCGCGTCGGGCCAGGTGAGCGCGTCCCAGGCGCGGGACGTCTTGACGTAGCGTTGATGGCATTCCATGTTTGTTCTCCCCGAATCTCTCGGCACCATTCTGGCCCGAGCATGTTCCATGCTGCCTGTCAGTTATGACAGTTCTTTGAAGGGTGGGGAAGACAACGTCGCCGTGATGGTTTCAGCGCTGCTGGCCGTCTGCCCGCAAGCCCCAGCGCGTCGGCGGATGGCCCATGGCGGCCTTGAACATGGCGCTGAATGCGCTGTCGCTGGCGTAACCCGTGGCCGCCGCCACCTGACCGATGGACATGCCCCGGGCCAACATAGGCAAGGCGTGTGCCAGCACGGCCTGCTGCCGCCATTGCTGGTACGTGGTGCCGAGCTCCTCGCGGAACAGCCGCGCCACCGTGCGCTCGCTCGCCCCGGTGTCGGCCGCCCACTCGGCCAGCGTGGCGCGCTCGCCGGGCGCGCGCAGCACCGCTTCGCACAGGGCGCGCAGGCGCTTGTCGCGCGGCAGGGGCACGCCCAGGGGCTGGGTGTCGGCGTGCGCCAGTTCGTCCAGCACCAGGTCGGTGAGCAGGCGGTCGCGCGCGGGCTCGGCGGCGCGCCGGGTGGCGGCGTCCATGGCCTGGATCAGCTCGCGCAGCAAGGGCGAGACCACGATCATGCGGCAGGCCGTCCAGCCCGGCGGCGCGGCGCCGGCGTGGATGTAGAGCGTGCGCAGCTCGGCGGCTTCGCGCACCGTGACGGCGTGGCGCATGCCGGGTGGAATCCACACCGCGCGCGAGGGCGGCACGATGTAGGTCACCGCCTGCAGGCTCGGGTCGTCGGGCGAAGCCATCGCCTGCACGATGCCGGTGGTGCAGTAGGCCAGCTGTCCCCAGGGGTGGCGGTGCGGCTCGAAGTGCGTGTCCGCGCTCAGGTCGCGGGCGCGCACCCGCACCGGGCGGGCCGCGTCGGGCGTGAAGGGGTCGGTGTCGCCGACAGGCGTGGGGCCAGGACGGGGAGGGCGAGGCATCGTTTTGGTGCGTTGGCGGGTTTTCAATGAATTCTGACAGATCGTCGCAATTCGGCTGAGACGCGCGGGACTACGATCGCGCCATGTCTTCCTCCAGCACGACCTCCACCCTGCCGCCCGTGGCCCTGCGGCAGGACGCCAGCCTCATCGGGCTGGTGGGCCTGGCCCACATGGTCAGCCACTTCAGCCAGTTGCTGCTCGCGCCGCTGTTCCCCTGGCTCAAGGACGCCTTCAACGCCAGTTACGCCGAACTGGGTTTCCTGATGACCGTCTTCTTCGTGACCTCGTGTGCGGTGCAGGCCGCCTCGGGTTTCGTGGTGGACCGCCTCGGCCCGCGCCCGGTGCTGTTTGCCGGCCTGGCCCTGCTCGGGCTGGCGGCCTTCGGGTTCGCGGCCAGCACCCACTACTGGATGATGGCCCTCTTCGCCGTCGTGGCCGGCATCGGCAACGGCGTCTTCCATCCGGTGGACTACACCCTGCTCAACCGCAAGGTGAGCGCCCCTCGCCTGGGGCACGCCTACAGCGTGCACGGCATCACCGGCAGCCTGGGCTGGGCGCTTGCGCCGGCCATGATGGTGCCGATCGCCCTGGCTTACTCGTGGCGCGCGGCGTTGGCCAGCGCCGGGGTGCTGGCCTTCGTGGTGCTGGCCGTGCTGTGGTTCAACCGCGAGCGGCTCGCCCTGCCTGCCGCGCCCAAGCCCGCGCCGGGCGCGTCGCAGGGGGCGGTGGAAAACCCCATGGCCTTCCTGCGCATCCCGGCGGTGTGGATGTGCTTCGGTTTCTTCTTCTTTTACGCCATGGCGCTCAGCGTGGTGCAGGCCTTTGCGCCCGAGGCCGCGCGCCAGTTGCACGGCGTGCCGCTCGCGCTGGTGGCGGTGTGCCTGACGATCTACATGGTCTGCTCGGCCGGCGGCATGGTGCTGGGCGGCTTCCTCGCCGCCGACCCGGCGCGCTGCGAGCGCGTGGTGGGTGTGGGCTTCGGCCTGGCGGCCTGCATCGCGCTGGTGCTGGCCTTTGCCCACGTGCCGGCGGCGGCGGTGCCGGTGCTGTTCGGTGCCATGGGTTTCTCGGCCGGCATCGCCGGCCCCTCGCGCGACCTGCTGGTGAAGAAGTCCACGCCCGACAACGCCACCGGCCGCGTGTACGGTGTGGTCTATTCCGGGCTGGACATCGGCCAGGCGATCTCGCCGCTGATCTTCGGTGTGCTGATGGACCACGGCCAGTTCCAGGGCGTGCTGATCGGCCTGGCGGTGGTGCAGGCGGTGCTGATCGCGAGCGCCTTCAACGTGCGCCGCGTGCGGCGCACCGCCCTGGTGCCGGCCTGAGGTCGGCCGGGCACCGCCGACGCGGGTGATGCGCCCGGCTGCCGAATATTTGGCGCCCGTCATGCGGGGGGCCCTGCCAGCGGGTATAAAAGCAACCTGATACATCCACTTACCCGTTGTCAGATCCCTCCCACCGCCCATGACGGCGCCCTCCCGTTTGTTGCAGCAGTGCTTTCAGGAAGCACTCTCCGGCGCGCCCGACATGCTGGCGCGCTGCGCCGACGCGGCCATCGCCAGTTTGCAGGCCGCGGAAAAGGCGTCTCGGGAAGTGGCCCAGCGCGACCGCCTGGCCTTGGCCTGGTGGGGGCTGTTGCAGAACAAGATCCAGTGGGGCCGCAACTTCTCGCAGCACCTGCGCGATGCCCTGATGGCGTCGCCCGAGGCCAACAGCTCGCGCCCGGCCCTGTTGTCCGAGTCCTCCCTGCTGTCGCTGGTGGAGGACGACGCGGTCAACGAGTCGCTCGAATCGGCCCGGCTGGTGCACAGCCTCATGCCGGTGCTGGAGCCACAGCTGGGCGTGCTCGATGCCCTGATGAGTTCGGTGATCGGGCTGCAGACCGTGCAGGCCGAGCGCAACCCGATGCGGCCCTCGGTCTTCGTGCGGGCGCTGCGCGAACTCATGGCCTCTGCCGAGTCCGAGCCCGAGGTGCGTGCCCTGTGGTTGCGCCACATGGGCGACGCCCTGGGCCGAGAGCTGCAGAAACTCTATGAGCGCGTGGCGCTGATCCTGCAGCGCGCCAATGTGCAGGAAGCCGGCTACCGCGTGCGCCTGGTGGAGGAGTCCGGCGCTTCGACGCGGTCGGGCGGCCTGTCCACGCGCTCGGGCGGGCTGGGCCTGTCGTCCCGCGCGGCCGGCTTGGGCGTTCCGTCCAACAGCCATTGGCAGGACGCGGGCGACACCGGAGGCAGCGGTCACCACGCGCCGGGCTGGTCGAGCACCGATCAGCTCCCGCCCATGCAGACGCTGGCGCGCATGCAGCCGGCCGAGGATCACCAGGTCTTTCACGATTTCCTGAAGCAGGGTGGCAAGCACTTCGAGCGCCACCTGACCCCGGACTACTACGAGCAGGTGAGCGAAGAGCTCGCCGCCATCGAGGCGTTTGCCGCGATCCCGGTGCTCGACGAGTCCATGATCCTGGAGCAGCAGACGCAGTACCGCGATCTGCCGGTGGTGGACCGGCCGGCGCGCGAGATCGGCATCTCCAGCCAGCTCAGCCACAAGGCCTGGGGCACCTACGCCGCCGCGCACGAGCGCTCGCGCGTGCTCATGCACCTCAAGCAGAAGGCGCAGCGCGTCAGCCAGGCCGTGGGCCTGGACCTGGTGCGCACGCTGGTCAGCCAGGTGGCGAGCGACCCGCTGCTGCTCGGGCCGGTGCGCGAGGCGGTGGTGGCGCTGGAGCCGGCGCTGCTGCGCCTGGCCATGGCCAACCCGCGCTTCTTCAACGAAGACGAACACCCCGCGCGGCGCCTGATCGAGAGCGTGGCGCAGCGCAGCTTCAAGTTCAACGACGAATTCACCGAAGAGTTCGACAGCTTCTTCCAGCCGGTGCAGAGCGCGTTCAACGAGCTCAACGCCACCGCCACCCGGGACCCCCAGCCGTTCGCCGATGTGCTTGCCGAGCTGCGGCAGGGCTGGGAAGTCCAGGACCAGAAGGAGCTGGCGCTGCAGGACAACAGCCTGCAGTCCATCCGCTATGCCGAAGAGCGGCAGGCCATGGCCGACCAGATCGCCTGGGACCTGAGCCAGCGACCGGACGTGGACAACGCGCCCGGCGTCATCCTCGACTTTCTCTACGGCCCCTGGGCCCTGGTGATCGCCTCGGCCACGCTTCGCGAGCCGGACCAGTCCGACCCGGGCGGCTACCGCAAGATGGTGTCCAACCTGCTGTGGAGCGTGAAGAAGGAAGTCACGCTCAAGCGGCCCAAGGAGTTGTTCGCCATGGTCCCCGGCATGCTCGCCACGCTGCACGCCGGGCTGGACATGCTGGGCAAGACGCGCGAGGAGACCAAGCCGTTCTTCGACGCGCTGATGCGCCTGCACCAGCCGGTGCTGGGCCTGCGCCGCGCGCGCATCCGCGCCGACGCCAGTCACTCCGGCTTGCCGCAGATGGAGCATTCCGGCTCGATGCCGCTGGAGGACGTACCGTCGTCCATGTCCATGGAGCTCGACGAAACCCTGCCGGCCACGGCGGAGCAGCGCAAGCCGCGCCCCCGCGCCCAGCCCTGGCTGGGCAAGCGCGAGCTCGAGGCCGCCGGCTTCGAGGACACCATGCCGACCGACTACGGCGACCTCATCGAAACCCAGGTGCAGGCGCGCGCCAGCGAAGACGATTCGCAGGCCGCGGCCCTGGTCGAAGAAGCCGAGGAACTGGAAGACATCAACGCCGCCGCCACGCTGATGGGCCTGCACGAAGGCGACTGGGTCGACCTGTACTCGCACCGCGAATGGCTGCGCGCCCAGCTCATCTGGGCCAGCAGCAAGGGCACGCTGTTCATGTTTGTCAGCCGGGGCGGGCGGCCGCACTCCATGACCAAGCGCAGCTGCGAGCGCCTGATCGCCAGCCGCCTGCTGCGCCCGGTCAATGCCCAGCAGGGCGTGGTGAAAAAAGCGCTCGATGCCATGGCGGCCGAGCCGGCCCGGCGTGCGCCGGTCCCGGCCTGAGCCGGGCATGCGAAAAAGCGCCGACTCGCCGTTCAAGGACTGGATCGCCACCGCGTCGGTGCGCGCCAAGCCCTCGCTCACGGACTTCGACTTCCGCGGCGGCGCGGGCGAATTCAACAGCGTGCAATGGTTCGTGTTCGGCCAGGCCGACGAACTCCTGTCGCACCCGGCGCTGCGCCCGCTCGACATGGCCGCGCGCAACCGCCTCTGCGCGGCCCGGCTGGTGCATTTCCTCGACGACATGGCGCTCACCGAGCACCGCATCGTCAACGTGGCGGCCCAGGTCATCGCGGAAAACCGCCTGCGCGCCTTCGTGCCCGAACCGCTCGCCCTGGACGCCCTCAAGCTGTACACGGACGAGGGCTACCACGCCTACTTCACGGCAGCGGCGAGCCGCGCCATCCGCGAGGTGTTCGCGCTGGAGGCGCACGACGGGCCGAGCCTGAAGATCGCAACCATCGAGGCGCTGGTGGCCGGGGTGCCGCCGGCGCGGCGCGATCTCGCCTGGTTCATGGTCGGCTTCGTCGGCGAGACCATGATCACCAAGGCGATCGTCGATGTCATGCGCGGCACGGCGCACTCGGCGGTGCAGGGCATGCTGCTCGCGCACCTGGAAGACGAGTGGGTGCACGCCAAATACTTCGCCCACCTGTTCGAGCGGATCTGGCCCCTGCTGGACCGCGAGGGACAGGCCTTTTTAGGCCGTTTGCTGCCCGACATCGTCGCGGCCTTCCACACCTTTGACGAAGGCTTTCACCGGCGGCTGCTGGGCGAGGCCGGCCTCGACACCGCCGCCACCGAGCGCGTGCTGAGCAAGGTGAACGGCGAGCGCCTGCGCCAGGCCCACATGCGCAGCCGCTGCGGCAACACGCTTCAGGTGCTGGAGCGCAGCGGCGTGTTCAAGGACGATGCCTTGTGCGCGCTCTTCGTCCAGCGCGGCCTGCTTGACCGGGACCGCGCCTACTGAATCAGCGCCGGCGGTGGCGCAGCAGCCGCAGCCCGTTGAACACCACGAGCAGGCTGCCGCCCATATCGGCAAACACCGCCATCCACAGCGTGGCCTGACCCACCACGGCGAGGGCCAGGAACACCACCTTGATGCCCAGGGCCAGGGTGATGTTCTGCCACAGCACCGCCCGGGTGGCGCGCGACAGGTCGACGAATTCGGCCAGCTTGCGCGGGTCGTCGTCCATCAGGGCCACGTCCGCCGTCTCGATCGCGGTGTCGGTGCCCGCCGCTCCCATGGCGAAACCGATGTGGGCTTTGGCGAGCGCCGGGGCGTCGTTGATGCCGTCGCCCACCATGCCCACCACCGTGCCGTCGGCCGAGAGTGCCTCGATGGCCTGGAGCTTGTCTTGCGGCATCAGCTCGCTGCGCACGTCCTCGATGCCGACCTGCCGCGCGATCGCCTCGGCCGTGTGCCGGTTGTCACCGGTCAGCATCACCGGGCGGATGCCCAGCTGCTTCAGCTGTGCCACGGCCTCCACGCTTTCGGCGCGCACCTGGTCTGCAATGGCGAAGATGCCGATGGGCACGTCGCCGCGCACGAGCACCACGGCCGTCTTGCCCTGGGCCTCCAGCGCGTCCAGGCGCGCTTCCAGGTCCGGTGAGCATGCCGCCGACTCTTCCACCAGGCGGTGGTTGCCCAGTCGGTAGCGCTCGTTCGCGATGCGTCCCTCGACGCCGCGCCCCTGCAGCGCCTGGAAGTCGCTGACCTCCTGCAGCGCGCCCTTGCCGCGCGCGGCAATGGCCCGGGACACCGGGTGGTCGCTGCGGCTGGAGAGCGCGATCGCCAGCGCCAGCACCTCGTCTTCGCTGCCCTGCAACGCCTGGACGTCGGTGAGCACCGGCCGGCCCTGGGTCAGCGTGCCCGTCTTGTCCAGCGCCAGCACCTTCAGCCGATGGCCTTGCTCCAGGTGCAGGCCGCCCTTGACCAGGATGCCGCGCCGGGCGGCCGCGGTCAGCCCCGACACCACGGAGATCGGCGTGGACAGCACCAGCGCGCAGGGGCAGGCGATCACCAGCAGCACCAGGGCGCGGTAGACCCAGGTGAGCCAGTCCGCGCCTGTGAGCAGCAGCGGCGGCAGCACCGCGATGGCCACCGCCACGGCGAACACGGCGGGTGTGTAGTAGCGCGCGAAGGTGTCCACGAAGCGCTGGGTCGGCGCGCGGCTGGCCTGCGCTTCCTGCACCGCGCGGATGATCCGGGCCAGGGTCGAATCGTCGGCACGGGCGGAGACGGTGTACTGCAGCTCGCCGTTCTGGTTGATGGTGCCTGCGAACAAGGTGTCGCCCACCTGCTTGTCCACCGGCACACTCTCGCCGGTGATGGCGGCCTGATCGACCGCCGATGAGCCTGCGGTGACGGTGCCGTCGAGCGCGACGCGTTCGCCCGGGCGCACGCGCACCACCGCGCCCACCGCCACCGTGGCCGCCGGCACCGCCTGCCACGTGGTGCCTTGTTGCACCGTGGCCATGTCGGGTGCCATGGCCATCAGGCCTTCGATGGCGCGGCGCGCGCGGTCGAGCGACTTCTCTTCGATCATCTCCGCGATGGCGAACAGCACGATCACCATGGCCGCTTCCGGCCACTGGCCCAGGATGGCCGCGCCCGTCACCGCCACCGTCATCAGCGCGTTGATGTTGAGGTTGAAGCGGCGCAGGGCCACGAGCCCCTTGCGGTAGGTCTCCAGGCCGGCCAGCACGATGGCGCCGAGGGCGAGCGCCACGGCGCTGGCCGACGAGTCGCCGTAGGCCAGTGCCGCGAGCTCCGCCGCGAGCGCCAGCACGCCCCCCACGATCAGCTTCCAGGACGGCGTGCTGTTGGCGTGCGTGTGACCCGGTGCTTCCTCGTGTTCATGTTCGTGTTTGTGCCCAGGGTCGTGCTCGTGGTCCGCGTGGGCGGCCGCCGCAGGCGCCGCGTTCACCGTGCGGACGGCGATGGATCCCAGGCCCTTGCCCTGGGGCAGCGCGCGGCCCGGGCGCACCTCGAACCCCGACCGGGCCGCCGCCGCGATCAGTTCAGGTTCCGGAACGGCCTGGTGGGCGACGCGCACCGATCGGCGGATGAAGTCCGGCGTGACATCGTGAACACCGTCCACGCGCCGCAACTCCTTTTCCACCAGGTTGAACTCGGCGGCGCAGCACATGTCGGGCACCTGCAGCACGGTCGATGCAGCGGGGAGGGAAGTCGGGTTTTCTTTGTGCATGAGGGCATTTGAAACCCTGGAGCCGCTTTAGGGTCAAGCGCGAGGCCCGCATGCCCATGCGGGCGGGTGCGGCTTTGCCGCTGTGTCGGCTGGCTCCTACAACCGGCGTCGCCGTGCACCGACATGCCCGGCCGGCGCCTGCGCGGATCATCCGTTCAAGTCCAACACCGCACCGAGGAGACCCCCATGAACAGCACCGCCCGCCTGAGCCCGCCCCGCGACAGCGGCTGGCTCAACGTCTTTTCCAACGCCCTGGTCTGGCTGCTGTTCGCTGCCGCCGGCCTGCTGCTGATGTGGTTCGTGGCGGTGCTCGATGACGTGACGCAGCGCGGCGAACAGCGCCGCCTGCAGCAGCGCACGACGGGCTCGCTGATCCTGGCCGACGAGGCCGCGCGGCGCGGCTCGCTTCCGGCCGCCGTGCTGACAGCGAGCAACGAGGCGCTCATCACGCGTTGACAGTCGCCATGTCGAAATCCCATAATCCAGTTGATCAACTGGTTTTTGGGGTATCACATGGCATCGCGGGCAGAGAGTGAACTGAAGCGCCAGCACCTGACCGAGACGGCGGCCGATCTGGTCCATCGCCACGGTTTTGCCAACACTTCCCTGGCGGACATCGCCGCGGCGGCGCGCATCCCGCTGGGCAGCGTGCATTTCTATTTCCCGACCAAGGAGCTGCTCGCCAGCGCCATCATGGATTTGCGCGTCGGCGTCATCCAGGGCCGCCTGACGGCTTGGGACGCGCTCAAGAACCCGCGCGCCCGGCTCGCGTCGCTGGCCGATGTCTGGCTGCGCGACCGGGAGTCCGACACCCGGCACGGCTGCCCGGTCGGCAGCCTGTGCTACGAGCTGGGCAAGGACGGCGGGACGCTTGGCCAGCTGGCGTCAAAACCCTTCGCGCTGCTGATGGCGTGGTGCACGCGCCAGTTCACCGCCATGGGCCTCGCGCGCAGCGCGCACCAGCACGCCATTCAGCTGTTGTGTTCGCTGCAGGGCATGGGCGTGCTCGCGAACGCACTCAAGGATCCGAAGGTCATCGATACCCAGGCCAGGCAGATCAAGGCCTGGCTTCGCTCGCTGGAACCGCGCGCCAGCACCTGTTAGTTTTTTCACCCTGGAGTTTTGACGATGACATTTTTCGCTCGCACCTTGCTTGCATCGGCGTTGGTTTTCGGCGCCGTTGCGGCCTCTGCCGACGAGTTCGCGCCCTACGGCACCGCCAAGGTCGACATGCACGAGTACCCGACCATCAACGCCGTGTTCGATCTCAACTACGAGAACCCCGGCGACATGAACATCCTCTACAACTTCGTCAACAACACCCGCACGCCGCTCAAAGGCAAGATGGTGGTGGTGACGCACGGTCCCGAGCTTCGGGTATTCGCGAAAGAGAACTACGAGAAGTACCAGGGCATCGTCGACAAGATGGCCGAGCTGGCGAAGAACGGCGTCGAGTTCCGCATGTGCAGCAACGCCATGCGCGCCGCCGGTTTCCAGCCCAGCGACATGCACGGCTTCATCACGGTGGTACCGGCCGGGTTTCCGGAGATCGCCTACCTGCAGGCCCAGGGTTACCGCTACATCAACCCGATCCCGCTGCCCGTCAAGGACGTGCGCTACATGGACCAGCCGCAGTTGAAGAAGTGAGCGAGCCAGGTTTGCACCAGACACACGGGGCGCCAGCCGAGGGTGGGGCGCTCGCGGAACACCGCGTTGCGCCTCCGCTGCTGGACGATGCGCAGGCGCTCAGGAAAGCCTTGCTGGCGGTTGTCTCCGCAGCGCCCGCGCTGCGGGAAGCGCCGTGCGGGCATGGAGATCACACCGCGCTTCGGTGCCTCTCGATGCAGGTCTTCAAGACCTCGTCGTGATCGCGCTTCCACCAGTTGCCGGTGGAGAAGATCTCCACCTCGCTAAAGCCGGCGAAGCCTTGCGCTTCCACCCAGCCACGGATGCGCGGGATGTCGATCACCCCATCGCCCATCATGCCCCGGTCGTTGAGCAGGTCGGCGGTGGGCGTGAGCCAGTCGCACACGTGGAAGGCCAGCAGGCGGCTCTTGCCGGCGCGCTCGATCTGCGCCTGCAGCTTGGGGTCCCACCACACGTGGTACACGTCCACCGCCACGCCGATCGCGCCGGTCCGGCCCGGGTCGAGCGCGTCGCACACGTCCAGCGCCTGTTCCATGGTGTTGATGCAGGCGCGGTCGGCCGCGTACATCGGGTGCAGGGGCTCGATGGCCAGCGGCATGCCGTTGGCCTTGGCGTAGTCGAGCAGCTCGGCAATGCCCTCGCTCACCTGCTGGCGCGCGTGGCCGATGTCCTTGTGCGCGGCCTGGCCGGCCAGCGCGCCGGGCAGGGCGCCGACCACCAGCACCAGACAGGGCGCGTTCAACTCACAGGCCTCGTCCACCGCGCGGCGGTTGTCGTCGCGCGCGGCCTGCAGCCCGGCGGCGTCCACTGCCGGGAACATGCCGCCCCGGCAGTAGCCCGAGAGTTTCAGGCCGAGCGACTTCACCTGGGCTGAGACGGTCTTCAGACCGACCGCAGCCACCTGGTCGCGCCACGGCGAGATCGCCGGGATGCCATGGCGCGCGCAGGCGTCGAGGATGTCGGTGAGCGGCAGGTCCTGCCCCCGGCTCTTGCGCACGGTCGCGGTGTTGAGGGACAGCCAGCGGTGGTCTTGCGAGAAGTCGCGCATCGATCAGGCCTCCACGCCGTGCAGCGCCAGCAGCGTGCCCATGCGGCGCACGGCCAGCTCGGGCTGTTCCAGCAGGTTGGCCGCATCGGCCAGGCGGAACAGCTCGGCGAAGTGGGGCAGCGAGCGCGTGCTCTGCTGGCCGCCGACCATGGTGAAGTGCGACTGGTGGCCGTTGAGCCAGGCCATGAAGACCACGCCGGTCTTGTAGAAGCGCGTGGGCGCGGCAAAGATGTGGCGCGATAGCGGCACCGTGGGGCCGAGGATGTCGTGGAACTTCTGCAGGTTGCCCTGCGCGAGTTCGCCCAGCGCGGCGCTGGCGGCGGGGGCGATGGCGTCGAAGATGCCCAGCAGCGCGTCGCTCTGGCCGTGCGTCTTCTCGGCGCCGAAGCCGTCGCCGGCGATGAGTTCGGCGTAGTTGAAATCGTCGCCGGTGTACATGCGCACGCCCGGGGGCAGGCGGCGGCGCATCGCGATCTCCTTGTCCTTGTCGAGCAGGGAGATCTTGATGCCGCCCACCTTGTCCGGGTGCGCGGCGATCACGGCCAGCGCGGTGTCCATCGCCTTGTCGGGGTCGTTGTCGCCCCAGTAGCCCTTGAGCGCGGGGTCGAACATGTCGCCCAGCCAGTGCAGCACCACGGGCTGTTTCGCCTGGCTCAGGATGCGGTCGTACACGCGCTCGTAGTCGGCCGGGCTTTTGGCGACGCGGGCCAGGGCGCGGCTGGCCATCACGATCAGCTTGCCGCCGAGCTTTTCGATGGCGGCCATCTGCTCTTCGTAGCCGGCGATGACTTCATCGACCGTCTTCACGTTCTCCGGCACCAGGTGGTCGGTGCCGCAGCCCGAGGCCACCAGCGCGCCGGGCACATCCTTGGCGGCGTCGAGCGAGCGGCGGATCAGCTCGAGCGAGGTGGGCCAGTCCAGGCCCATGCCGCGCTGCGCGGTGTCCATGGCCTCGGCCACGCCCAGGCCGAGCGACCAGAGCCGCTGGCGGTAGGCGATGGTCGCATCCCAGTCCACCGCGCACTGCAGCCAGGGATCGATGGCGGCGAGCGGGTCGGCGACGACGTGGGCGGCGGAGTACGCGATGCGGTTGAACTTCACGCCCGGCGCGGGCTTCACCGGGGTGGTGCCGCGCAGGGTGTAGGCCTCGACCTTGCCCGAAGCCGAGGGCAGTTTCAGGGACAGTGCCATGGCGTCAGACTTTCAGTTCGGGCACGTCGACCCAGCGGCGCTGCTCCCAGCTTTCCAGCGCGGCTTCCACCAGCTGCACGCCCTTGGCGCCTTCGGGCAGCGTCCACTTGTAGGGCTCGTTCTCCACCACGTGGCGGATGAAGTGTTCCCACTGGATCTTGAAGCCGTTGTCGTACACCTGCGTGTCCGGCACGTCCTGCCATTGCTCGGAGAAGTTCATGGTCTGCTTGACGTCCGGGTTCCACACCGGGCGCGGCGTGTTCACGCGGCTCTGGGCCTTGCAGCCGGTCAGCGTGGCGACGGCGGAGCCGTGCGTGCCGTCGACGTGGAAGGTCACCAAGTCGTCGCGGTTCACGCGGGTGGCCCAGCTCATGTTGAGCTGCGCGATCACGTTTTCGCCGTTGTGGCCCGTGAGTTCGGCGGTGGCGTAGGCGGCGTCGTCGGCGGTGCACTCATAAGGCTTGCCGGCTTCGTCCCAGCGGGTCGGGATGTGCGTGGTGCCGATGCACGAGACCGACTTCACTTCACCGAACAGGTTGTCCAGCACGTAGCGCCAGTGGCACATCATGTCCAGGATCATGCCGCCGCCGTCTTCCTTGCGGTAGTTCCAGCTCGGGCGCTGGATCGGCTGCAGGTCGCCCTCGAACACCCAGTAGCCGAACTCCAGGCGCACGCTGAGCATGCGGCCGAAGAAGCCGGCGCGGCGCAGCATGTCGAGCTTGCGCAGCCCGGGCAGGAACAGCTTGTCCTGCACGGCGCCGTGCTTGAGGCCGGACTGCTCCGCCAGGCGCGCGATCTCCACCGCCTCGTTGAGGTTGGTGGCGATGGGCTTCTCGCAGTACACGTGCTTGCCGGCGCGGATGGCCTTGGCCAGCAGGGTGGGGCGCATCTGCGTGGTGCCGGCGTCGAAGAAGATGGTGTCGCTCTTGTTGGCCAGCGCGGCATCGAGGTCGGTGCCCCAGCGCGGGATGTTGTGGGCCTTGGCCAGCGCTTCCATCTTCTCGGCGTTGCGGCCGATCAGGATGGGGTCGGGCATCACCCGGTCGCCGTTGGAGAGCGTCACACCGCCTTGCGCGCGGATCGCGCAGATGGAGCGGATCAGATGCTGGTTCATGCCCATGCGTCCGGTCACGCCGTGCATGATGATCCCGAGTTGTTGAACGGCCATTGTCGAGTTCCTTCTCTTCTCTCTTTGAAAACCCCGGGCTGGGGTCAGTTGGTCACTTGCAGGCCGGCGGCTTTCACCAGCGCGGCGTTGCTCTTGATTTCTTCCTTGATGTAGGCATCGAACTGCTCGGGCTTGAGCGTCCAGGCGTCGGCGCCCAGCTTGAGGAAACGTTCCTTCACTTCGGGCGTGGCCAGGGCCTTGACGACTTCGTCGTGCAGGCGGTTGACGACGTCGCGCGGCGTCTTGGCCGGGGCCATCATCCCGATCCAGAAGTTGAATTCGGAGCCCGGCACGCCGGCTTCGGCGGTGGTGGGCACGTCGGGCAGGGCGCTGGCGCGGCGCGGCGAGCCCACGGCCAGGGCCAGCAGCTGGCCTTCCTTGATCTGGCCGATCACCGGGGCGATGGGCGAGAAGTAGTAGTCCACGCGGCCGGCGAGCACTTCGGTGACGGCTTCGGCGGAGCCCTTGAAGGGGATGTTCACCGCGTCGATGTGCGCGGCCATCTTGAACTTCTCGGCGTTGAGGTGGGTGGCGCTGCCCTGGCCGGCGGAGGCGAAGTTCATCTTGCCCGGGTTGGCCTTGGCGTTGGCCACCAGTTGCGGCAGCGTCTTGATGTTCTTGCTCGGGGCGATCACCAGCACGTTCGGCGTGGAGGAGATCGGGGTCACGCCCGCGAAGTCGCCCACGGTGTCGAAGGACAGCTTGGCGAAGGTGGACGGGCTCACCGTGTGCGAAGACGAGTGAATCATGATCGTGTAGCCGTCAGGCGCGGCCGTGGCCACCGCCGCCTGGCCGATGGTGCCGCTGGCGCCGCCACGGTTGTCCACCACGATGGGCTGGCCCATGCTCTGGCTCATCTTGTCCGTGATCGCGCGCGCAATGATGTCCGTGGTGCTGCCGGCCGCGAACGGCACGATCACGCGGATGGCCTTGTTCGGGTAGGCCTGCTGGGCGGCGGCGGGCAGGCTGGCGGTCAGGGCGAACGCGGCCAGGGCCGTAGCGTGAATCAGTTTCATCTTGATCTTGTCTCCAGTGAAAAGGACCGGTTGTTGATTTAATTCACCATTCAGTGAATAGAGGAAATTATAGAAGCAGCCGCGGCAGAACTGCAAGTGTTGCTTGCGGGTTTGTTTTTAAGGGTTTTCCCCAGGGAAAATTCCCAAGTAGGAGGCGGATTAACCGCCCGACGCTCTTCGGACGAAAAACTGACGGTCTCTCGCCAGCGGCTTTTTATTAACCAAATGGTGAAGTGTCAGGCGATCGCCTGCAGGCTGCGCCACTGCGGCACGGCGGCGGTCGCAAATCCCGGGACGTGCAGCGCGTTCAGGTCGAGCCGGCCCTCGTGCACCGCCAGGTGCGGGCGGCCCGCCGTGGTCTCGTAGAAGCCTGGGTGGGCGCGGGCGAAGGCCAGCGCTTCGTCGGCCGGCGCTGTGCCGAAACCGTCCACGTAGTGGTGGCCGTTGCGCTCGATGTGGCGCACGCCCAGGCTGGCCGCGAGCAGGGTGTCCTGCTGCACGGCCAGGCCGGCCTGGCAGGTGAGGTCTTCGCCCGAGAGCAGCAGGCGCGGGTCCTGCGCGATGCGGTGGGCGTTGCGCAGCGAGCGGTAGATGCCCTTGCAGGCCTTGCTGGAGATGCCGTGGTAACCCAGGGCCAGGCCTTCGTCGAGCGCGGCCACGTGGTCGTCGGACTCGTCCAGGATCACCGGCACCCCGATGCCCAGCGAGGCGATCGATTCGCGCAGCGCCACCGCGCGCGCCAGCGGTTGTTCGAGCAGCAGGGTGCGGCGCAGCAGATCGGCCAGCGCGGGCGTGGTGCGCAGCGCCTGCCAGAACCGGCCCAGGCCGGTGGCGTCGTTGAAGGTTTCGTTGCCGTCGAGCGTGACGCGGTAGTCACCGCCCAGGCGCTGCAGCACCTCGGCGATGCGCGTGAGGCGCTCGACGTCGGCACCGATCTGGCCGCAGAGCTTGAGCTTGAAGTGGTGCAGGCCGTGGCGCCGGATCGCGGCCTCCAGCGTGGCGGGCAGGCCGTCCTGCGGGTCGGCGCCTTCGTCGCTCTCCACCAGCCGGTCGGCCAGGCCCACGGTGTGGCGCAGCACCACGTGCGCGGGGCGCGTCAGCTCGAGCCGCGGGCCCCAGGGGTCGCCGAGCACACCGGCGTGCACGCCGTCGACCCACGGCCGGCCCGCCGCGCGCAGTGCCGCGTCTGCCACGGCCTTGTCCAGCAGGGCCGGTCCGAATTGCGCGGCCAGGCGCGGCAGGCGCCGGGCCACCGAGGTCTCGATGGCGGCTTCGCCTGCTTCGTGCGAAAGGGCATGGGGGCTGAGCGCACCGCGGGTGGCCAGCACGGCCTCGCGCGCGTTGCGCAGCGACTCGCGCAACTGCTCGAAGTTCTGTTCGTGGGTGAGCGCGGGCGATTTGTCGAACCACTTGGGCACCATCAGCTCGGCGCCGGCGCCTTCCACGCGCCGCCCCTCCACCTCGGCGAGCACGCGCACGAAGGCTTGCGGGCATTGCGTGACGGTGGCCGCGCCGAACCGGAACGGCAGGCGCAGGGTGACGTGGCGCTCGTACAGCTCGACGTCGAGCACGCGCAGGGTCACAGCGGTCATGACAGGGTTCTCCAGAGGTCGCGCACGTGCTGAGCTGCGGCCTGGGCGCAGGCTGGGCCGTCGGGCACGTATTCAAAGGGTTCCACCGCCACCCAGCCGGCGTAGCGCATGTCTTTCAGCGCCTGCAGCACGGGGCGCTGGTCGGTCTCGCCCTGGCCGGGGCCGCGGCGGTTCCTGTCGTTCACCTGCACGTGCGCGATGTGGCCGCTGGCGAGAAAGCGGCGCAGCACCTCGTGCACGGGCTCGCTCTCGTTGTGCGAGGCGGCGCTCACGTCGAGCATGGTGCGGATGGCGGGCGAGCCGATGCGGTCCACCACCGCGGCGGCTTCGGCCACGGTGTTGATCACCGGGGTCTCGAAGCGGCCGAGCGGTTCGATGCAATAGACCACGCCCGCCTGCGCGGCGTGTGGCGCGAGTTCGGCCATGGCGGCCTCGAAGCGCGCGGCAGCGTCCGCCACGCTCTGCCCGGGGCCGGGCGAGCGCTGTCTGGGCGAGCCGTGCACCAGCACGCGCGCGCCGCAGGCGGCGGCGAAGTCGATCAGGCGGCGCAGCAGGTCCAGTGTGCGGCGGTGCAGCGCTGCGTCTTCGCTCACCAGCGAAAGGCCGGCGGGCTTGACCAGCAGCCAGTGCAGGCTGGAGACGGCCAGGCCATGGTTGTGGGCGGTGGCGCGCACGCGGTGGGCGGCGGCGGTGTCGAGCGCCTCGGGGTCGTCGGTCAGCGTGAACGGGGCGATCTCCAGCGCGTCATAGCCCATGCGCTCGGCGGCCTCGCACTGCGCGGCCAGCGGCAGGGGCTGAAGCACCTCGTTGCACAGGGCCAGTTTCATGCCGGCGCCCCGGGGCGGGCCCGGCGGCCGTACAGCGTCCAGAGCTTCCAGGCGATGGTGGCGAAGATCAGGGCGGCGACGGTGCCGGCGATGGGGCGGGTGAAGAAGGGCGAGAGGTCGCCGTCAGACAGGATGAGCGCGCGGCGCAGGTTTTTCTCCATCAGGTCGCCGAGCACGATGCCCAGCACCAGCGGCGCCATGGGGTAGCCGTGGTGGCGCAGGAAGAAACCGATCAGGCCGAAGGCCAGCATCACGTAGACGTCGAACAGCCGCCCGGCGATGGCGAAGCTGCCCACGGTGCACAGCACGAAGACGATGGGCGTGATCAGGTGCTGGGGCACGCGCAGCACCTGCACCAGGGCCTTGGTGAGCACCAGGCCGAAGATCAGGATGCCGATGGTGGCGAACAGCATCATGGTCACCACGTCGTACACGAACTCCGGGTTCTCCACCATGATCAGCGGCCCCGGCTTCACGCCGTGGATGATCATCGCGGCCATCAGCACGGCGGCCGGCGCCGAGCCGGGAATGGCCAGGGTGAGCACCGGAATCACCGCGCCGGGCACGCAGGCGTTGTCGCCCGTTTCAGCGGCCATCAGGCCCTCGATCGAGCCCTTGCCGAACTTCTCTTTCTCTTTGCTCGCGCGCTTGGCGGCAGCGTACGACGACCAGGCCGCCACGTCCTCGCCCACGCCCGGCACGATGCCCACACCGGTGCCGATCAGACCCGAGCGCAGGATGGTGCGCCAGTACTGCAGCACGTCGCGCACCTTGGGGATGACGGTGTCGAAGGCGCTGATCTTCACGGGCGCTTGCCGGTTGCGCATGGCGGTGAGCAGTTCGGCGAAACCGAAGGCCCCCACCAGCGCGGGCACCAGCTGGATGCCGCCCGCGAGGTCGCGCACGCCCCAGGCGAAACGCTCGTAGCCGTATTGCGGCTCCTGGCCGATGGTGGCGATGAACAGGCCGGCGATGCCGGCGATCCAGCCCTTGAGCGGGTCGTCGCCGGTGAGCGTGCCGGCGATGATGACGCCGAAGAGCGCCAGCCAGAAGAACTCGTAGGCGCCGAACTTCAGCGCCAGGCCACCGAGCACGGGCGTGAGCGTGGCCAGGAAGAACATGCCGATCAGCGTGCCCATGACCGAGCCGGTGGTGGCGATGCCCATGGCGCGGCCGGCCAGGCCCTGGCGCGCGAGCGCATAGCCGTCCAGGCAGGACGCGGCCGAGGCCGGCGTGCCCGGGATGTTGAGCAGGATGGCCGAGCGCGAGCCGCCGTAGATCGAGCCCACGTAGGTGCAGATCAGGATCAGCAGCGCCTGGCTGGGCGGCAGCTTGAGCGTGAGCGTGGTCATCAGCGCCAGGGCCATCGTGGCGGTGAGGCCCGGCAGGGCACCCATGACCACGCCGACCAGCGAGGCCAGCAGGGCGTAGGCAATTGTCTCGGGCCCGCTGAAGCGCGCGATCGATTGCCCGAACATGATCAGTCCGTCAAACATGGAGCTCCTAGGGAAGACGAACGAGGAAGATGTGCTGGAACACCAGGGTGACGGCGGCCGACGTGAGCACACCGGCCAGCAGGGCCGCGGTGGCGCGGCGCGCGGGCGTCTGGCCCGGCGGTGCGAACAGGGCCACGAAGGCCGTGACGAACAGGGCCGTGACCAGCCAGAACGGCGCGCGCCCGATCAGCAGGCCCGCGTACACCAGCGTGAGCACCATGGTGATGCCGATGCGCCGGTTGAGCAGCGGCTCGACCGGCGCCGTCTCTTGCGGGGCGGTTTCCTGGTTGCGCCGCAGCCAGCCGCGCAGCATCAGCACCAGGCCAAGCAGGGCCACGACGCCGCCGATCATGCCGGGCACGAAGCCCGGCATGGTGTAGAGCTGCGCGCCCATGGACTCGAAGCGGTCCATGCGCACCGAACCAACCACGATCACCAGGCCCAACACCACCCAGCCCGCGCCGCCCCAGAGGTCGGAGCGGGCGGTTTTTCCACCCTCGCTCATGTTGTCTTCCGGGTGGTGGGATCAGGGCTTGGGAATGCCGACGGTGTCGGGCGACACCTTGGCCTTGCCGGCGGCCTGTTGCGTCCAGGCGTAGGACTGGATGGCCGGGAACACGGCCTTCTGCGCCTCTTCGCCCGCCATCGGCGCGAACATGGCGCCGCGCGCCTGCGCGTACTTGCGCAGGGCCTCGCTCTTGACCATTTCGGTGGCCCAGATCCTGTCCAGCGTCTGCGCCACCACCGGCGGCGCGCCCTTGGGCACGAAGATACCGAAGTAGTTGATCGGGTCCTTGAAGCCCGGGATGAATTGCGACAGCGGCGGGATGGTGCCGAAGCCCTCGATCTCGATCGACTTGTCGCCCACCACCGCCAGCGGGCGGATCTTCTTGGCGCGGATCATGTCGGTCTGCTCGGCCGCGAGCTGCGTCGTCACTTCCGTCTCGCCCGAAGCGGCGGCCACGGCGGCCGGTGCGCCGCCGTCGTAGGTAACGTGCTTGTAGGTGACGCCGGCGGCGCGCGCGATGGCCTCGATGGCCGAATGGCCGCTGGAGTTCACGCCCGCCGTGGCGACCGAGACCGCGCCCGGCTTGGCCTTCATCGCGGCCAGCAGCTCGGTCATGGTCTTGTAGGGCGCATCGGCGTTGACGCCGACCACCGCGATGTGCGCCACGTTCAGGTACAGGTTCCAGTCGGTGGCGGAGGTGTCGAGCATGCCCAGCACCTTGTAGGTGCCCAGGTCCTTGGCGCCGCCGGCCGTCCAGGTGTAGCCGTCGGCCGGTGCCGCCAGCGCGTTCTTGGTGCCCACCGAGCCCGAGGCGCCGGGCTGGTTCATCACCACGATCTTCTGGCCCAGGTGTTTTTCCAGCTCGGCGGCGGTGACGCGCGTGACCTGGTCGGTGGAGCCGCCCGGCGCCCAGGGCACGATCAGGGTGATCGGTCGGTCGGGCTTCCACTGGGCCATGGCGCTGGCCGAGGCAACGGCCAACAGGGAGGTGATCAACAGGTGGCGAAGGGGCAGGGCGGTCTTCATGCGTTGTCTCCAGGGTTTTAATTCACCGAGCAGTTAATACTAGAAACCACCCCCCTGTGCCGTCAAGCCGCCAGCTGCCTCAGTTCCTCAGGACATACCCTAGGATCACGTCGCACATGTGGGAGAGCCGTTCGCTGTGCGCCTTGGGCGTCATGAGGTCGCGCCCGAAGATGGCCGACAGCGTGTGGTTGTTCGAGAGGTAGAAGTAGGACAGGCCGGCGATCGACACGTAGAGCTGCAAGGGGTCGACGCCGCCGCGGAAGGTGCCGTCGGCGTGGCCGCGTTCGACCACCTCGGCCAGTGTGGCGATCAGCGGCGAGTTGAGCTGGCGCGCCCGCTCGGATTGCGCGAGGTGCCGCGCCCGGTGCAGGTTGGCGCTGTTGAGCAGGGTCAGGAACTCGGGGTGCTCGAGGTAGTAGTTCCAGGTGAACTCGACCAGCCGGCGCAGCGCGATCTCGGGCTTGAGGTGCAGCAGGTTGAGCTGCTGTTCCTCTTCGCGGATGTCGCGGTAGGCCTGCTCCAGCACCGCCTGGAACAAGCGCTCCTTGTCCTCGAAGTAGTAGTAGATGAGGCGCTTGTTGAGGCCGGCGCGCTCGGCGATGCGGTCCATGCGCGCACCCCCCAGCCCATGCTCGGAGAACTCGTCCCGCGCCGCGTTCAGGATGGTATTCTGCGATCGGTCGGCGTCTCTCAAGCGCTCTTCCGCGACCGGTGTGGGTGTGCTGCTCATACCAACATAATTCTCTAATTGGTTAATAAAGTCAAATGACCCGGATCGCTGGCCATCTGCTCGTGGAATGCCTCATTGTCCAGGGTGTGACCCACGCCTTCGGTGTCCCGGGCGAAAGTTATCTGGCGGTGCTCGACGGCTTTCACGCCCATGCCGATCGCATCCGCTTCGTGACCAACCGGCAGGAGGGCGGCGCGGCCTTCATGGCCGAGGCCCACGGCAAGCTGAGCGGCCGGCCCGGCGTGTGTTTCGTGACGCGCGGGCCCGGCGCCACCAACGCCTCGATCGGCCTGCACACCGCGTTCCAGGATTCCACGCCCATGGTGCTGTTCGTGGGCGATGTGGCGAGCGACGCGCGCGACCGCGAGGCCTTCCAGGAGGTGGACTACGCGGCCTTCTTCGGCCCGTCCACCAAGGGCATGGCCAAGCGCGTGGAGCGCATCGACGATGCGCGCCGCATCCCCGAGTACGTGGCGCGGGCTTTCGCCACCGCCATGAACGGCCGGCCTGGCCCGGTGGTGCTGGTGCTGCCCGAGGACATGCTCACGCAGGCGGTGGACGCCGAGCCGCTGCCGCGCGTGGAGCCGGTGCAGGCCTGGAGCGACCCGGGTGCGCTGCGCGAGCTGCGCACACTGCTGCTGGCGAGCGAGCGCCCGCTGGTGATCGCCGGGGGCGGCGGCTGGACGCCGCAGTCCGCCGCCGCGCTGCAGCGCTTCGCCGAGAACTGGCAGCTGCCGGTGGCCAATGCGTTTCGTTTCCAGGACACCTTCGACAACCACCACCCGCTGTACGCGGGCGACGTGGGGCTGGGCATCAACCCCGCGCTGGCGCGCCGCGTGCGCGAGAGCGACCTGCTGATCGCGCTGGGCCCGCGCCTGGGCGAGGCCACGACGGGTGGCTACACGCTGGTCGAGGCGCCGGTGCCGGCGCAGAAGCTGGTGCACATCCACGCCAGCGCCGAGGAACTGGGGCGGGTGTACCAGCCCACGCTCGCCATCCACGCCAGCATGAACGCCGCCGCGCGCAGCCTGGAGGTGCTCACCGCGCCGCCTTCGGTGCCCTGGAGCGCGTGGGCGCAAGACTGCCATGCCGACTACCTCGCCAACATCGACGTGGCCAACGGCGGCATCACCCTGCCGGGCACCATCGACATGCCGGCCATCATCCACACCCTGCAGCGGCACCTGCCGGCCGACGCCGTGCTCACCAACGGCGCGGGCAACTTCGCCAGCTGGCTGCACCGCTTCTTCCGCCACCATGGCCTGGCCAAGGGCCACAAGACGCAGCTCGCGCCCACCAACGGGGCGATGGGCTACGGTGTCCCGGCCGGCATCGGCGCGGCCATCGTCAGCGGACGCACCGCGTTCACCATCGCGGGCGACGGCGATTTCCTCATGAACGGGCAGGAACTGGCCACCGCCATGCAGCACGGCGCGAAGAGCATCGTGCTGCTGCTCAACAACGGCAGCTTCGGCACCATCCGCATGCACCAGGAGCGCGAGTACCCGGCGCACGTGAGCGGCTCGGGCCTGAGCAACCCCGACTTCTGTGCGCTGGCCCGGGCCTACGGCTACGCGGCCGAGCGCATCACCCACACCGCCGAATTCGAGCCCGCGCTGCAGCGCGCCCTGGCCGCGCCGGTGGGCACGGTCATCGAGGTGCTGCTGGACGTGGATGTGATCACCACGCGCGGCACGCTCGGCGCGATCCGGCAGGCGGCCCAGCGCGCGGCCCGGTGAATACATCACAAAGCGCGGGGCAGCTTCACACACCCGGTCGATAGCGCCCCTGCCTAGACTGGCCCATCCATCAACAGGAGTGGGTCATGTGGCAGGCAAAGGACACGGTTTGGAACGGCGGCGCGGACGTCGCGGGCGGTTTGGGCCTGCGCGCCAGCCTGGGCTCGCAGCACCTGATGCGGGTGTTCGACGAGATCGACTACGGCATGCTGATCATCGACGCGCAGGGTCACATCCTGCACGCCAACCACCTGGCGCGCCATGAACTCGCCATCGGGCGGGTCATCATGTCGTACGGCAACAGCCTGCTGGGCAGCAGCGCCGAGTTCACCTCGCAGATCCAGCAGGCCATGGAGTCCTCGTTCCGCGGGCAGCGCAAGCTGCTGATGCTCACGTCGGGCGACAAGGAGCTGTCGATGGCGTTCACGCCGCTGAGCCACCCGCTGGAGGCCGATGCCCCTTCGGTGCTGGTGCTGCTGTCGCGCCAGAGCACCTGCGACAACCTCGCGGTGCGCATGTTCGCGCGATCCCTGAACCTGAGCCCGAGCGAAGAGTCGGTGCTCATGGGGCTGTGCAGCGGTCTGCAGATCAACGAGATCGCCGAGCACCACGGCGTGGCCGAGTCCACCGTGCGCAGCCAGATCAAGACGCTGCGCGAAAAAGCCGGCGCACCCAGCATCCGCCGGCTGTTGCACCGGGTCAACAGCCTGCCGCCGGTGGTCCCTGCCTTGCGCATCATCACGCCCATGCCTCACAATGCCACGGAGTATTCCCACCCGTGACGTGAGCCTGGATGCCTGCCCCCGCCGTTTCCTTCGTACCCTCTCCCAACACCCACCACATTGAAGCGCTCGCGACCCTCGGGGTCGCGCGGCGGTACCGCCGTGGGGCATTGCTGATCCAGGAAGGCGAGACCGGCGACACGCTCTACATCGTCCTGCAGGGGCGGCTGCGGGCGTTCGTGTCCGACAACCAGGGCCGCGAGCTCACGCTGGGCATGTACGGGCCGCTCGAGTACGTGGGCGAGATGTCGCTCGACGGCGGGCCGCGCTCGGCCAACGTGGAAGCCGCCGACGCCAGCACCTGCGCGGTGGTCTCGCGCGCCGTCCTGCTCGACTACATCGCCGCCCACCCCGAGTTCGCTCTGGAGCTCATGGCCCGGCTGATCCGGCGCGCCCGCCTGGCGACGGACAGCGCGCGCAGCGTGGCGCTGATCGATGTCTACGGCCGCCTGGTGCGCCTGCTCAACGAGCTGGCCAGCGGCCAGCCCGACGGGAATGGCGAGCGCCCGCTGAAGGAGCGCCTGACCCACCAGCAGATCGCGCAGCACCTCGCCTGCTCGCGCGAGATGGTGAGCCGCCTGCTCAAGGACCTGGAGACCGGCGGCTACATCGCGGTGCGCGAGCGCTGGATCGTGCTGCGCAAGCCCTTGCCCGCCCGCTGGTGAGCGGGCGGCGGCTCAGAGGCCGTTGACCATGTCCCGCGCCTGCAGCGGCGCGGCCGAGCTGGTGCCGACGAGGCGCACCACGCTGCCGCTGCGGCTGCCCGCACCGAGCACGCCCCAGAGGGCGGGGTTGTCGTCGCTGGGCTTGAGCGTCTCGGGGACCATCTTCACACCCGGTCGCTGCGGACGGCCCGCATCGGGGTCGGGCTTGCGCGGGGAGTACAGCGCGAAGTGCCCACCCGCCGACGACTCTGCACGCACGCCGCCCACGCTCACGGTGTTCTGGCCGGTCGACAGGCTGTTGAAGGTGCCGCTGCGGCGCACCGGCGTCGGGTTGTCGGCGTGGTCCACGAAAGAGCCCAGGTTGCCGCTGGTGTCGTAGAACACGTCTTCCAGGTAGGACTGCCGCGCGCCCGTGTTCTGGCCGATGGCCACGTCGTCGCGTTCGATGTAGGCGTCGAACAGGGTGCCCGTGGTGCCGGTGTTGCTCAGCACCACCTTCCAGGTACCGAAGGGCCCGGTCACCACCGATTTTCGGCGGCTGAAGGTGGGCGCCAGCGCCAGCAGGGCGCAGGTGCCGTGGCTGCCCAGGGCCGAGGTGGTGGGGTAGATCAGGCCGCACAGCGGCGCGCCCTGCGCGTCCACCCAGGTGCCGCCCTGGCCCATGGCCATCGGCGGCAGGGGCTGGGTCTGGCCGGGCGGCGTCACGCTGATCCGCACGTTCTGTGCACCCGCGGGCAGCCAGATCTCCAGGTAGCTCTCGGTGCGGTCGTCGGGTTGCACGCGCCAGTGCAGCGCCACCGAGCCGCCGGGGGGCAGCGTGGCGTTGGCGTGGGTGCGGCTCTGGTAGGCGTTGCCGGCGGGCACGGCGATCTGCAGGCGGCCGCCCAGCAGCGCGACCAGCTGGTCCATCGCCGCTTCCAGCACCGAGGTGCCGTCGTGCGGACCGGCCAGCGTGCCCCAGCTGATGTTGACCACCAGCTGCGCGCTGGGCGCGCAGCGCGCGAGGATGTACATCAGCCCGTCGAGCACGCTCACGTTCATCGCGCCGCCCGAGGTGTCGAGCACGTTCGACCAGTCGAGCTGCACCGCGACCAGGTCGCAGCGGCTGGCCTCGTCGTCCCTGGGGTGCAGCAGGGTGCCCTTGCCGCAGGCCAGGCTCATCACGTGCGTGCCGTGGTTCACCGGGCGGGTGAGGTCCCAGAGCTGCAGGTGTTCATAGAGGGCGTCCTCGTCCAGCTGGCCGTGGCGTGTGTAGGCGGCCATGGCCGCGTCGATGGCCGCGCCCGAGAGTTCGTGCCCGTAGCCCATGTCGCACGGGGTCGGGCCGGCGCGCGCGGGGTCCAGCGGCACGCAGTGGTGCGGCTGGTTGCCGGGCCAGTTGCCGTTGACCGTGTCATCCTGGCGCCAGAAGTGCTTCACGCGCGTGCGGCCCTGGGCATCGAGGAACTGCTCGTTGGCGAAGGCCAGGCCGCCGTCGATCAGGCCCAGCACCTTGCCGTCGAGCAGGCCGGGCACGTGGTCGGGATGGCTGTCGGGTGTGCAGGGGTCAACCAGGGGGTGCGTGTGGTGGCCCACTGGCAACCCGAGCTCGAAGCGCAGGATGAGGCTGCGCAGGTGCGGGTTGTTGCGCAACTGGTCGAAGAAGCGCTTCTTCACCCGCGCGGTGCAGAAGCGCAGCCCGGGCACGTTGAGGTACACGCGGGGAATCTGCAGCCACGCGGTGGAGGAGGCCGCCACCAGCGCCGGCACATCGGCCTCGCTGGTGAGCTCGATCACGATCGGCAGCCACTTGGGCGGCTTCTTGCCGCGGCCGAGGTGGTAGCCCGCGAACTGATCAGCCTCTGCCCAGATCAGGTAGGGGTCTTCACCGTCGATGGCACCCGGCGCGTTCCAGTCGATGCCGGTGAATTCGCCGGTGGGCAGCGGCTGCCAAGCTGGGCCGCTCATGCCCACTCCTTGAGCGCTTCCCCCCAAAGCCAGGCCAGCAGCGGCGCGTTGCCCACGGCGGTGGACGTGGCCGAGCGCGTGTAGGCGTTGCCACTGGTGTGGTCCATCGACTGGTTCAGGCTGAAGTCCAGCGGCTCGCCGTTGGGGCCTTCAAACAGGCGGCCATCGAAGCCGCGCTCGTGCACGCGGGTGCCGGTGGCGCGCGCCACCAGGAATTCGGCCAGCGCCGTGCCCAGCAGGCGCCCGCCCGCGCTGTCCACGGGGTAGTGCACACCCGCCACCACGCGGTTGGTCGCGATGCGCGCGGCCAACCGCTGCATCTGCTCGCGGTTCAGCGTGCCGTTGGGCGGGGATCCTGTACCCGGTACAGCATCCAGCAAGGCCTCCATAAGCACGGCCACGGCAAAGGCCTCGGTGGCATGACCGCTGGGCCAGCTGCCATGTCCCGGTGTCTCGATCATGGGCTGGATCTGCGGCGAAAACGCCACCGGGCGGATGCTGGCGAAGATCTGCTTGAAGCGCATCTCCACCAGCACGCTCAAGGAGAACACCAGGTCGATCAGCTGCAGGGTTTTCTTGTGGCGGTGGGCCGTGAGCCCGAGCAGGGACGACCAGAACAGGATCGGCGGTGTGCGCTGGTCCACGATCTCGATCGCGCGGTCGGCCCGCAGGTCCGCGTAGGAGGCCACCAGGTCGAGCTGCTTCTTGAACTGCGCCTTGGTGGGCGCGCGCATGCGCACGAGCGGCTTGCGCTGGATGGTGCTGGTCTGGAGGTTGGCGAACTCGAGCGTGGCGTCCTTGGGACCGCTGCGGGTCTTGAACAGCAGGCCCTCGACGAGCTGCGAGAAGATGGCTTCGTGGCGCGGGCCGTCGGCCCAGAGCGCCAGGTTCGGCGGGTTGTCGAACGCCGGTTCGTTGACGTGCAGCACCGCCCCGTTGAAGGGCCCGACGATGGCCGCGCGGCTGAGGATCAGGGCGTCGGCCGAGACCATGGCACCGCCCGTGGTGCCCATCCCGCCGCTCATGCCGCCGCTCATGCCGCCGCTCATCCCCCCGCTCATGCCGCCACTCATGCCTCCGCTCATTCCTCCACTCATGTCAACTCCTTATTGGTCAATGGACAGGGAGACCCAATTGGGTCAGTGCGTTTGCCACGCGCTTTCGCAGAGGACTCTGTCCCCCGGAAGCCATGTACTTCGTGATGGTCAGGTCGGGTTGCAGCGTGCGCATCAGCTGGAACGACTCCCTGGCCGCGTCGGTGCTCCCGCTTTCCAGCTGCGCGACGATCAGGCAGCGGATCGTGGGCAGGTGGTAGCGGTTCTTCATCAGCGAGGCTCTGCAGAGCTCGATGGCGCGGTCCCACTGTTCCAGGGCGGCGCAACTGGTGGCCAGCATCATTTCAAAGTAATACTTCTGCGGGTCCAGCGGCGAGAGGTGCAGCGCTTTTTCCGCCTCATTCATCGAGTCTTCCGGCGTGCCCCACATCGTCGACCACACGCTGTTGTACAGCCAGGCCATCGGGTCGTTCGGGTTGCTCTGCGTGGCCTCCTGCAGCAGCCGGTGCGAGGCGTCCACGTCATCGCCCAGGTGGCACAGCGCGTGGCCTTTGATCGCCATGGCCAGCGAGCTGCTCGGTTCGAGGTCGAGCGCGCGGTCGGCGGTGTCGATGGCGCGCTGGAAGTCGCGCGCCGGTTCGCCCGAGAGGCCTTGCACGACCTGCATGATGTGCCACTTGGCGAGCCAGGCCCAGGGGGTGGCCACGCGCTTGTGGCGCTCCACCACCGCTTCGAGCAGTTGAAGGCTGCGCTGCAGGTCGCGCGGCGTGGAGCGGTGCATGAGCGTGATGCCGCCGAGCATCAGGGCGTTGCTGTCGAGCTGCGGCACGGGCAGCACCAGGGTGCGCTGCACCACGTCGTTGAGCAGGGCCTTGGCGCAGGCGGCGCACAGCGCGTCGAGCAGGCTGCTCTGGGCCTCCAGCAGGTCGCGCGTATCGCCCGTCAGGCGGTCGGCCCAGATCACTTCACCGCGCTTGCGGTCGGAGAGCTCGGCCATGATGACGACCTTGTCGCCATAGGTCACATAGCTGCCTCCCAGCACGAAGGTAGCGTCCAGGTGATGGCCGATCTCGTTCGTGCTGCTTTGGCGGCCCCGGAAGGCCGTGGTGGACATGCGGGAGATCACGCGCAGGTTCTGGCTGCGCGCGAGCTGTGCGATCACGCCGTCGGCGATCAGTTCGCCGATCACGAATTGTTCCGCGGCGTGGCTGCGCGTTTCAAAGGGCACCACGGCAATGGACGGGCGGAAGTCGGTGGCGGCGCCTTCGGGCACGCGTGGGCGCACGGCGGCCGAGGTGCTGGAGACCGGGTACAGCAGCCAGGTGCGCACCGGCTCGGGCCAGTGCTTGAGGTAACTCTCGCCGCGGTCTTCGACCTCGGCGTCCACGCCGACCACGATGCCGTCGAACACGCTGGTGGTCACCAGGGTCTCACCGGGGGCCGCGAGGTCGGCCACGCGCGCGGCGAGGTTCACGCCGTGGCCGTACACGTCGTTCTCGTCCACGTAGAGGTTCGTGGCATTGAGGCCGGCGCGCAGGTGCAACTGCTGGGAGGCCGGCAGCGTCTGGTTCAGCGGCGCGAAGTACTGGTGCAGCGCGAGGGCCGCGCGCACGCCGTCGGTGGGGCGGTCGAACTCCACCAGCAGGCCGTCGCCCAGGCTCTTGACGAGGCGGCCGTGGCACGCCGGCAGCACCTGCGAGGTGGCGTGGTGCATGAAGCCGCGCCACTGGTTCACGATCGCTGCCTCGTTGGCCGCCATCAGCCGCACCGACTCCACGAGGTCGATCACCAGCACCACCTTGTGCCGCTGCTGCGGCAGCGGCGGCATGCTCGATGGGTTTTCCTGGCCTTCCTGAAGAGTCGAAGCGGTCACGGGCTGGCGGGCTGTCATGCCTGTTGAGGTGTCAAGAATTGTTGCAGTTTCTCACATGTCGCGCGCGACGCTGAGACGCGAAGGCGCAAAAACAGCAAAGCCGGCTTGCGCCGGCTTTGCTGATCTTCGTTGCACCCGAGAGGGTGAAGAAGGAAGGCTTACTTCAGGTGGTCGTTGACCAGCTTGGTCATTTCGAACATCGAGGCCTGGGCCTTCTTGAAGATTTCCTTCAGCTTGGCGTCGGCGTTGATCATGCGACGGTTGACCGAGTCCTGCAGCTTGTTCTTCTTGATGTAGTCCCAGATCTTCTTGGTGACTTCGGTGCGCGGCAGGGGCGAGCTGCCCACGATGGCGGCAAGGGCGGCGCTGGGGGTCAGCGCTTTCATGAACGCGGCGTTCGGGGTGCGCTTCTTGGCCGGAGCGGCCTTCTTCGCAGGGGCTGCCTTCTTGGCCGGAGCGGCCTTCTTCGCAGGGGCTGCCTTCTTGGCCGGAGCGGCCTTCTTCGCAGGAGCTGCTGCCTTCTTGGCCGGAGCGGCCTTCTTCGCAGGAGCTGCGGCCTTCTTGGCCGGTGCCGCTTTTTTAGCGGGCGCTTTTTTCGCAGTTGCCATGGTTGAATTTCCTTCTAGAAGTTGACGATGCGCCAGTGGAAAACGCGCTTTCTCACTGGTGTCTCGGATGCTAATGGAGATGAACCTTCAATCCAAGGTGGAGAACGCGCTTTTTTCAAGCTTTGCGCAGGGGAGATGCGGGTTTTTGGCGGGGAAAACAACACTTCTTCCCACTCGAGCCGCTCTGCGCCTGCGAGGGCGGGCATTTTCGGCCCGCGCGGCTCAGGCCGTGAGGCCCTTGTAGAGCATGTAGGAGGCGAGCATGTACAGCAGTCCGGCGAACACGCGCTTGAGCGATTTGACTGGCAGCGCATGCGCGGCCTTCACGCCCATCGGTGCCATCAGCACGCTGAAGAAAGCGATCACCACCAACGCGGGCAGGTAGATGTAGCCGAACGATCCGGCCGGCAGATCGCTCAGGCCCTGGCCCGCGATCACATAGCCCACGGCGTTGGCCAGTGCGATGGGAAAACCGAGCGCCGCGCTGGTGGCCACGGCGTTGTGGATGGTCACGTTGCACCAGGTCATGAAGGGCACGCTGACGAAACCGCCGCCCGCACCGACGAGGCCCGAGAGCATACCGATGACGCTGCCGGCGCCCACCAGGCCAGGCGTGCCGGGCAGGGTGCGCGTGGGCTTGGGTTTCTTGTCGAGCAGCATCTGCGTGGCCGAGAAGCCGACGAAGGCCGCGAAGAACAGCGCGAGCCACGAGCCCTTGAGCAGGGCGAAGATGCCCAGGCTGGCGATGGCCGAGCCGAGCACGATGCCGGGGGCCAGGCCCTTGACGATGTCCCAGCGCACGGCACCGCGCTTGTGGTGCGCGCGCACGCTGGAGATGGAGGTGAAGATGATGGTGGCCATGGAGGTGGCGATGGCCATCTTGACCGCGAGGTCCGCCTCCACGCCGCGTCCCGCGAGGATGAAGGTGATGAAGGGCACCATCAACATGCCTCCACCGATGCCCAACAAGCCGGCCAGGAAACCGGTACCAAGGCCGAGGGCGGCCAACTCAAGAATCAGGAGGGGGTCCAAAGGCATGAAAGGTGTCTGCAAGTGCCGCCGGACCGGCATCCTGAACCGGGGTTCAGGTGGGCGAGGGCAGCGGGGCTTCGGGTTCGTCTGACGCGAGACGCTCGCACCAGCCACGCAATGTACCAAGCCCGGGCTCTATGAGCATTGGTTCAAGGAAATATAAAGCCCGGCGCGCACTGCAGACAGTGCAAATTGTAGGCGCTGCATGGGCCCCTGGCGGACCATCGGTCGATATATTCCTGCGCAGTGACTGGCGGCGCATCAGAGCAGGCGGCCGTCCTTGTCCAGCGTCTGGTCCAGGCGGCGCATCAGCTCTTCCACGCGGGCCTGCGTCTGCGGATCGAGCGGCTCGCTGTCGAAGCCGCCGCCGGCTTCGGCGAACGCGCTCTGCTCGGCTTGGCCGAACGACGAGGCCTGGAAGCTCTCGGCTTCTTTTTGCGAGAGTTCAAACGCGAGGTTGAGCGAGGCCAGCACCGCGATGCGGTCGCGCGCCTTCACCTTGCCCGCATCGCGGATGCGGCACATGGCGGTGTCCACGCGCTCCACCGCATCGAGCAGCGACGCTTCGCCGCCCGGTGGGCACGAGAGCAGGTAGCTCTGGCCCATGATCTGCACTTCAATCTGTTTGCTGCCGGGCTTGTTCATTTAAATACCTCCGTGCTTCGCACTGCGGTGCGAGCTGGCTTGGGGCGGCCCGACGCTGCGCTCATGATCGTTCCTTGCGGGTGTCGGGGGCGGCATCGGTCATGCCGGGGGGCAGGCGATCCAGCAGGGCATCGATGCGGGCGCGGGCGGCCATCAGCCGGGACTTGAGCGAGTCGCGCTCGGCCTGCAGCGCATGCACCTGTTCAACCAGCAGGCTGTTGGTGCGCTGCAGTTCCTCGTGTCGCAGCAACAGGCGCTCGACACGTTCGGTGATCTGGTCAAAGTGCTTGGGATCGGCCATGGTGGGGACTCGAAGTTTTCACATTGTAGGGTTGCCCCGGGAGCGTACCGCTTAGAATGCCGGCTGTTGGTGCTCGCGGTGTGGTTCACATGCCGCAGTTCAACGGGAAGCAGGAGGGTCATTCCCCAGGGATGGGACCTAACCTGCGCTGCCCCCGCAACGGTAAGCAGACGAGTGGCCATGAGCGCATGCGCGAACGGTCTCTCAGCCTCCATCCAACAGCCACTGGACGACACGCCGTGTCATCTGGGAAGGCGATGGAGGTCGGTCTGTCAGCCCGGATACCGGCCAACAAGGTGGTGGAGCGTCTGGCAACGGGCGCCTCACCGTGATGCCCATGCACCGTCGGGGAAGATGGTGAGGGCCTCCTGTCCGTTCTTCATCATGAAAAATCGCAAACTGCGCGCGCCCCTGGCCGCGCTTCCGCTGGCGTTGCTGGCGGGCTTCGGCACGTCGGTCGCCCACGCACAATCGTCTTCGTCCCCTGCGGACACCGCCCTCAAGGAAACCGTGGTCACCGCCACCCGGGTCGAGCAACCATTGACCGACGTCGTGGCCGACGTGTCCATCGTGGACCGCGCGGCCATCGAGCGCAGCGGCGCCACCGGCCTGGCCGACGTGCTGGCCCGTGTGCCGGGCATTTCCATCAGCCGCAATGGCGGCCCGGGCGCCACCACCAGCGTCTATGTCCGCGGCGGCGAAACCCGCTTCACCGCCGTCTACGTGGACGGCGTGCGCATCGAGTCGCAGGGCGGCAGCGGTGGCGCATCCTGGAGCGCGATCCCGCTGTCGCGCATCGAGCGCATCGAAGTGCTGCGCGGCCCAGCGGCGGCGGTCTACGGTTCGGACGCCATGGCGGGCGTGATCCAGATCTTCACGCGCCAGGGCGAGGGCGGCTTCACGCCCTCGATCGAGGTGGGCCTGGGCAACCAGGGCACAGCCAAGCTCGATGCCTCCTTCAGCGGCGCCGCCGGCGACTTCGACTACGCCTTCGGCGTCACGCGCGAGACCAGCCACGGCTTCAACGCGCAGCCCGCGGCCAACCCGGACCACGACGGCTTTCGCAGCACGTCGGCGTCGGCCCGCCTGGGCCTGAAAGTGGCGCCCGGCCACCGGCTGGAAGCCACGCTGCTCTCCAGCGACCTGGACGCGCAATACGACTCGACCACGCCGCGCCGCGACGACCACGCGCTGAGCGAGGTGAACACGCTGGGCCTGACCTGGTCGGCGCGCTGGAGCGAGGTGTACAGCACGCAGGTCGGCATCACGCAGGGCACGGACCGCTACGCCACGCGGCCCTCGCCCTACGTGTCCAAGACCCGCCTGAGCAACTACCTGTGGCAGAACCGCTGGCAGCTCGGTGCGCACCAGTTGACGGCGACGCTGGAGCGGCGCGAGGACCGCTTCGACAACGCCGAAACCCGGCCCGTCGCGACCAACCGGCACCAGAACGCGCTCGCGCTGGGCTACGGCTGGCGCGAGGGCAAACACACGCTGCAACTCAATGCGCGCCACGACGACGACAGCGAGTTCGGTGCCAAGTCCACCGGCAGCGCGGCGTATGCCTATGCCTTCGTGCCGGGCTGGCGCGTCATGACCTCGGCGGGCACCGCCTTCCGCGTGCCCACGCTGTACCAGCGCTTCAGCATCTACGGTGTGCCCTCGCTGCGGCCCGAGACCTCGCGCAACGTCGAAGTGGGGCTGAAGCGCGAGGTCGGCAGCAGCCTCTTCAGCGTGGTGGCCTACCGCAACAAGGTGTCCGATCTGATCACCTACGTCGGCGGGGCCGGCGCCTGCATCAACGGCACGGGCGCGTTCCCCGGCTGCTACGCCAACACCGCGCGCGCCGAGTACTCGGGCATCACGGTGGAAGCCGGCGGCCAGGTCGGCGCGGTGACGCTGCACGGCTCGCTCGACCTGCAGCACCCCAAGGACCTGTCGACCGGCAAGGAACTGCCCCGCCGGCCGCGCGAGATGGCCAAGCTGAGCGCCGACACGCAAGTGGCCGGCTGGACACTGGGGTCCGAGCTGGAGCTGGTGGGCCGCCGCTACAACGACGCCGCCAACCTCCAGCGCCTGGACGGCTACGGGCTGGTGAATGTGTACGCGAGCAAGCGGCTCGGTCCGGACTGGACGCTGCTGGCGCGCGTGGACAACGTGGGCGACAAGGACTACCAGACCGCGCGCGGCTACGCCACCGCCGGTCAGACGTTCTACGTCGGCATGAAATGGGCGCCGCAGCGGTGATGCCGCATTGCCCGGCCATTCTGGTGGCGGCCCCGGCTTCGGGCCAGGGCAAGACCACCGTGGCCGCGGCGCTGGCGCGCCTGCACGCGCGCGCCGGCCGGCGGGTGCGGGCCTTCAAATGCGGGCCCGACTTCCTGGACCCGCACTGGCTCGCGCTGGCCACCGGGCACCCGGTGCACAACCTCGACCTGTGGATGACGGGCGAAGACGATGCCCGCGCGCGCCTGCACGAAGCGGCCATGCAAGCCGACCTGATCGTGGTCGAAGGGGTGATGGGCCTGTTCGACGGCGAGCCCAGCGCGGCCGACCTGGCGCAGCGTTTCGGCCTGCCGGTGCTCGCCGTGATCGACGCCTCGGCCATGGCGGGCACCTTCGGCGCGCTGGCTTTCGGCCTGCGCCATTTCCGCCCGGGCCTGCCCTGGGCCGGCGTGCTCGCCAACCGCGTGGGCAGCGAGCGCCATGCGCAGATGCTGCGCGAGGCGCTGGCCGATGACGAAGCCCAGTTCCTGGGTGCCGTCATGCGCGATGCCGCTTTTTCCTTGCCTGAGCGCCACCTGGGCCTGACGGTGGCCGCCGAATTGCCCGACGCGCTGGCCCGGCTCGATGCCGCCGCCAATGCACTGGCCCGCACGCCGCTGGGCCAGATGGACGGCGCGGCGCTGGCGCGCTGGACGGTGGCGTTCGACGCGCCCACCGCTGTGCCCGCCCAGGCCGCTTTGCTGGCAGGCAAGACCATCGCCGTTGCGCGCGACGCGGCCTTCTGTTTCATCTACCCGGCCAACCTCGATGTGCTGCGCGCGCTCGGTGCCGAACTGGTCTTCTTCTCGCCGCTGGCCGACGAGCCGCTGCCCGCGTGCGACGCGGTCTGGTTGCCCGGCGGTTATCCCGAGCTGCACGCCGGCGCGCTGGCGGCTGCCACCCGCACCCGCGACGGCCTGCGCGCGCACGCCCAGGCCGGGCGGCCGGTGTGGGCAGAATGCGGCGGCATGATGCCGCTGTTCGATCACATGATTTCCAGCGACGGCGAAGCCGCCGCCCTGTGGGGCCTGCTGCCGGGCCAGGTGCTCATGCAGAAGCGGCTGGCGGCCCTGGGGTTGCAGCAACTCGCGCTGCCGGCCGGCGCCTTGCGCGGCCACACCTTCCACTACTCGCGCTGCGAGACCGCGCTGGCGCCGGCCCACCGCACCGAAGCGGCGCGCGGCGGCGCCGGCGAAGCCGTGTACCGTGTGGGGGCGGTGCAGGCCAGCTATTTCCATGCCTGGTTCCCGTCCAGCCCGGCGGCCGCCGCCTCGCTGTTCATCGAAGGAGGTGCCGCATGAACACGGCGTCCCTCGGCCCGCAGCGCATCGTCTGCCTGACCGAAGAAACCACCGAGTGGCTGTACCTGCTCGGGCAGGAGCACCGCATCGTCGGCATCTCCGGCTACACCGTGCGGCCGCGCCGCGCGCGCGACGAGAAGCCCAAGGTCAGCGCCTTCCTGAACGCGAAGATCGACAAGATCCTCGCGCTGCAACCCGACGGCGTGTTCGGTTTTTCCGACCTGCAGGCCGACATCGCCGCCGAGCTCATCCGCGCGGGTGTGCAGGTGACGGTGTTCAACCAGCGCAGCGTGGACGAGATCCTGTCCATGCTGTACCAGGTGGCGGCGATGGTGGGTTGTGCCGACGAAGGCCTGGCCTGGATCGAGGCCACGCGGGCCCGGCTCGACGGCATCCGCGCCGCCGTGCAAGCCCTGCAGGCCGGCGGCAAGCGCCGCCCGCGCGTGTTCTTCGAGGAGTGGGACGAACCCCACATCAGCGGCATCCGCTGGGTTTCCGAACTGATGGGCATCGCGGGGGGCGACGACGTGTTCCCCGAGCTCGCGCGCATGCCACTGGGCAAGGACCGCATCATTGCCGACGGTGCCGAGATCGTGCGCCGCAACCCCGACATCGTGATCGGCTCCTGGTGCGGCAAGAAATTCCGGCCCGAGAAGGTGGCCGCGCGCGCCGGCTGGCAGGACGTGAACGCGGTGGCGCACGGCCAGTTGTTCGAGATCAAGTCGGCCGACATCCTGCAGCCCGGGCCGGCCGCGCTCACCGACGGTGTGGCGCAACTGCACCGCATCGTCACCCAATGGATGGAGCACCATGGCTGAGATCGCCCGCAGCGAATTCATTCTGGGCGGCCAGCGCAGCGGCAAGTCGCGCCGCGCCGAGCTGCTCGCGCGCCAGTGGCTGGCGACGGACACCGCCCACCGCGCGGTGATGATCGCCACCGGCCAGCCCTGGGACGACGAGATGCGCGAGCGCATCGCGCGCCACCAGCGCGACCGCGCCGAGCGCGTGCCCGGCATGGCCACCGTGGAAGAACCGCGGGCCCTGGCCGAAACCCTGCGCGAACACAGCGCGCCGCACACCCTGGTGGTGGTGGACTGCCTCACGCTGTGGCTGACCAACCTGCTGATGCCCGCCGAGGGCCCGGCGACCGATCCCGCCGGGCCCACGCGCCAGCTGTGCCAGACCATCGAGGCCGCGCGCGGCCCGGTGGTGCTGGTGGGCAACGAGATCGGCCTGGGCGTGATCCCCATGGGCCGCGAGGTGCGCGCCTTCGTGGACGCGCTCGGCGGCCTGAACCAGGCCGTGGCCGCTGCCTGCGAGCGCGTCACGCTGATGGCGGCGGGCCTGCCCCTGACCTTGAAATGAAAGCCCGATCCATGCCCCTTCGTTTCTGGCGCCTTCTTGCGCTGGGCTGCCTGATCGGTGGCGCGGCGCACGCGGCCGATGTGACCCTGACCGACGACCGGGGCGTGACGGTGACGCTGGCGCAATCGCCGCAGCGCATCGTCTCCGTGCTGCCCTCGCTCACGGAAACCGTGTGCGAGCTGGGCCAGTGCCACCGCCTCGTGGGGGTGGACCGCTACTCCAATTACCCGGCCAGCGTGCGCGGCCTGCCGCAAGTGGGCGGCGGCATCGACCCCAACATCGAGGCCATCGTGGCCCTCAAGCCCGACGTCGTGCTCATGGCCACCTCGTCGCGTGGCGTGCAGCGGCTGGAGTCGCTGGGCGTGAAGGTGCTGGCGATGGAGCCCCGAAGCTCGGCCGACGCGCAGCGCGTGATGGGCAAGCTGGGCCAGCTGCTGGAGGTGCCCGATGCGCAGCGCATCTGGCGCGCGATCGACGCCGGCGTGTCGGCGGTGGCGCAGTCGCTTCCGCCGGGGGCGCGCAAGCTGCGCGTGTACTACGAGGTGAGCGCCGGGGGTTATGCCGCCGGCACCGGCTCCTTCATCGGCGAGATGATGGCGCGCCTGGGCGTGCAGAACATCGTCGCGCCCGCGCTGGGGCCCTTCCCGCGCGTCAACCCCGAGTACGTGGTGCGCGCCAACCCCGACCTCATCATGATCGGCGCGCGCAACGTGCAGGGCCTGGAAACCCGGCCGGGCTGGCGCGGCATCCGCGCGCTGCGCGAGCGCCGCCTCTGCGTCTTCACGGCCGAGGAGTCCGACGTGCTGGTGCGCCCGGGCCCGCGCATGGCTGAGGCCGCGCGCCTCATGGCGCGCTGCATCACCGAGAAAGGCCTTCGGTGAGCGGGGCCCGCCACAGCCTCTGGCTCGGCAGCGCGCTGCTGATCGCGGCCGTGGGCGTTCTGCTGCTGGGCGCGGGCGTGGGCAGCACCGGCTTCGACAGCGTGCTGCACGCCCGGCACGACCCGGTGGCCTGGCAGATCCTGTGGGACATCCGCCTGCCGCGCACGCTCGGCGCCTGGGTGGCCGGCGGCCTGCTCGGCCTGGCCGGCGCGGTCGCGCAAGGCCTGTTCCGCAACCCGCTGGCCGATCCCTACCTGCTGGGCAGCGCCTCGGGCGCGGCGCTCGGCGTGGCCCTGGCGCTGGCCCTGTTCGGCACCACCCCGTTCGCCACCCAGTGGGCCGTGCGCCTGGGTTTGACCGGCGCGGCCTTCACCGGTGCGGTCGTCGGCGTGGTGCTCACGCTGGCGCTGGCCAAGGGCGTGCAGCACACCCTGCGCCTGCTGCTGGCCGGCGTGATCGTGGGGGTGGTGCTGGGCGCCGCGCGCGACCTCGTCACCATCGCCTCGCCCGACACCTTGCAGGCCATGCAGGGCTTCATGCTGGGCAGCACCGGCTTCGTGGGCTGGGCCGCCTGCGGCGTGATGGCCGCCATGGGGCTGGCCGCGCTGCTGGTGGCCGCCTCGCTCGGCCGCGTGCTCGACGGCCTGGCGCTGGGCGAAGCCACCGCGATCAGCCTGGGCCTGCCGCTGGTGGCCGTGCGCGCCGTCCTGGTGGCGGTGCTGGCGCTGGCCACCGGCGCGGCGGTGGCGCAGACCGGCCTGATCGCCTTCGTGGGCCTGGCCTCGCCGCACCTGGTGCGCTCCATCGTGAAGACCACGCACGGTCGCCTGATCGTGCTGAGCGCCTTGATGGGCGGCCTGTTGCTGATGGCCGCCGATGTGCTCGCGCGCTGGATCATCGCGCCGCAGGAACTGCCGGTGGGCGTGCTCACCGCGGTGCTGGGCGGCAGCTACCTCCTGTGGCTGATGCACCGGCGCCGCCGGCCAGGAGGAGGCCTGTGACGGCCGCGCTGCAGGCCCATGGCATCGGCGTGGCGCTGGGCGGCACGCCCGTGCTGCATGGCATCGAGGTGAGCCTGCCCGCCGCGCGCTGGACCAGCATCGTCGGCCCCAACGGCGCGGGCAAATCGACGCTTCTGAAAACCCTCGCGGGCCTGCTGCCGCACAGCGGCGAGGTGCAACTGCTGGAGCGCCCGCTCGCGCAATGGCGCGGCCGCGAGCGCGCGCGCCGACTGGCCTGGCTGGGACAGGGCGAGCAGGGCGCCGACGACCTCAGCGTGTGGGACGTGGCCATGCTCGGCCGCCTGCCGCACCAGCCCTGGCTGGCCCCGCCGTCCGGGGCCGACCGGGCCGCGGTCGAGCAGGCCCTGCGCGCCACCCAGGCCTGGGACTGGCGCGAGCGTCCGCTGGGCGCGCTCTCCGGCGGCGAACGCCAGCGCGTGCTGCTGGCGCGCCTGCTGGCGGTGCAGGCCGAGGTCATGCTGATGGACGAGCCGCTGGCCAACCTCGACCCGCCGCACCAGGCCGACTGGCTGCTGCTGGTGCGCGAACTCGTGGCCCGCGGCAAGACCGTCGTCAGCGTGCTGCACGAAATCGGCATGGCGCTGCACGCCGACCAGATGGTGGTGATGGCCCAGGGCCGCGTGCACCACCAGGGCGCCTGCGACGACCCCGCCACCCACCAGGCCCTCGAACAGGTCTTTGACCACCGCATCGCGATCCATCCGCTGGGCGACCAGTGGGTGGCCTTGCCCCGCTGACCCTCTTTTTAACGGAGCCCGAACCATGCAGATCGAAGCCCCTCCCGTCCTGCGAGACACCCCCAAACCCCAAGGCGAACGGCGCGGCCTGGTGCTGGTGCACACCGGCACCGGCAAAGGCAAGAGCACGGCCGCATTCGGCCTGGCGCTGCGCGCCCATGGCCGGGGCAAGTCGGTCAAGGTCTACCAGTTCATGAAGGTGCCCTCGGCGCGCTTCGGCGAGCACCGGCTGTTCGAGCAGCTGGGCATTCCCATCGAAGGACTGGGCGACGGCTTCAGCTGGAAGAGCCGCGACCTGGACCACTCGGCCGAACTCGCGCTCGAAGGCTGGGCCAAGGCCGAGGCCACCATTCGCGCCGGTGAACACTTCATGGTGGTGCTGGACGAAATCATGTACCCGCTGCGCTACGGCTGGGTGCCGCTGGACGCGGTGCTGACCTGCTTGCGCGAGCGACCGCCGCAGGTGCACGTGGTGCTCACCGGGCGCGGTGCGCCGGCCGAACTCGTCGAGCTGGCCGACACGGTGACCGAGATGACGCTGATCAAGCACCACTTCAAGGCCGGCGTTCCCGCACAGCGAGGCATTGAAGACTGATGGGCGCGATGCTGCCCGTGCCGACGCTGGCGATGCTGGGGCTGCTCGGCGGCATGGCCGTGCCCGCGCTCGCGCAGCACCGCATCGTCACGCTCTCGCCCTCGCTCACCGAGGCCGTGTGTGCGCTCGGTCACTGCGCCGAACTGGTCGGCACCGACCGCTATTCCAGCTGGCCGGGCAGCGTGTCCAAGCTGCCCAAGGTCGGCGGCCTGGCCGACGCGCAGATCGAACACATCGTGGCGCTGCGGCCCGACATGGTGCTGCTCGGGCCGCGCAGCCGCGCCGGTGAGCGCCTGACCGAACTCGGCGTGCCGGTGCAGACCTTCGACGCCCGCACCCACGCCGACCTCAAACGCATGCTGCTCGCGCTCGGCCAGTCGCTGGGCGAGACGGCGCGCGCCCTCGAACTGGTGCGGCGCATCGACCAGGAACTCGACGCCGCCGCGCGCCGCGTGCCGGCTTCCCTGCGCGGTCGCACGGTGTACGTGGAGGTTGGCATCGGCCCCACCGCCGCCAGCGCCAAAAGCTTCATCGGCGAAACCGTGGCGCGCCTGGGCCTGGTCAACATCGTGAGCGGCGACGCCGGCCTGTTCCCGCGCGTCAACCCCGAGATGGTGGTGCGCCGCTCGCCCGATCTGATCATCGGCCCCCAGTCCACGCTCTCGGGCATGACCGACCGCCCCGGCTGGGCCGGCCTGCAGGCGCTGCGCCGCCAGCAGGTCTGCCAGCTCGATGCCGACCGCATGGACCTGCTCTCGCGCCCCGGCCCCCGGCTGGGCGAGGCCGCTCAGATGCTGGTCGATTGCCTGCTCGCCTTGCCCCCTCGCCCCTGAATAGGAGACCCCTGATGCAAACCCGCAAGATCCCCGCCACCATCGTCACCGGCTTCCTCGGTGCCGGCAAGACCACGCTGCTGCGCCACCTGCTCACGAACGCGCAGGGCCGGCGCATCGCCGTCATCGTCAACGAGTTCGGCGAACTCGGCATCGACGGCGAGCTGCTGCGCGGCTGCGGCATCGGCTGCGACGAGAACGGCGAAGAGAATGGCCAGCTGTTCGAGCTCGCCAACGGCTGCCTGTGCTGCACGGTGCAGGAAGAGTTCGCGCCCGTGATGGAGCAGCTCGCCGCGCGCCGCGACCAGATCGACCACCTCGTCATTGAAACCTCCGGCCTGGCCCTGCCCAAGCCGCTGGTGCAGGCCTTCCAGTGGCCCGCGCTGCGCAACGCCTTCACGGTGGATGCCGTGGTGACCGTGGTGGACGCCCCGGCCGTGGCCGCTGGCCGCTTCGCCGAAGACCCGGTGGCGGTGGACGCGCAACGCCGCGCCGACGAGAACCTGGACCACGACTCGCCGCTGGCCGAGCTGTTCGAGGACCAGCTCGCCACCGCCGACCTGGTGGTGGTGCACAAGACCGACGGCCTGGATGCCGCCACGCTGGCCGAGGTGGAGGCCATCATCCGCGCCGAGACGCCGGCCGGCGTGAAGCTGGTGCATGCGCAGCACGGCAAGCTGGACCTGGGCGTGCTGCTCGGTCTGGAGCGCGCGGTGGAAGACGTGATCGACCAGCGCAAGACCCACCACGACGAGGAAGAGGACCACGACCACGACGAGTTCGACTCGGTCTCGCTCACGCTGGAGGTGGCAGACCGCCAGCGCCTGCTGGACGCGCTCGTGGCCCTGGTGCAGCGCCACGAGATCTACCGCGTCAAGGGCTTCGTGGCCTTGCCCGGTGCCGCCATGCGCCTGGTGGTGCAAGGCGTGGGCCAGCGCTTCGACAGCCACTTCGACCGCCCCTGGCGCGCCGACGAAGCGCGCGCGACGCGGCTGGTGTTCATCGGCGACCACCTCGACCGCGACACGCTGCAGAACGAGCTCCAGTCGGCCCTGAGCACCGACACCAGCGTGGCCTGACATGCACCTCCTGTCCACACGCCCGGGTGGCCACGTCGAAGACGGCGGGCAGGGCATCGTGCGCGTGGAGCAGACCCCCGGCGACATCGTGGTGCTCAGCGCGGCCGACACCACGCTCTCGCTGTTGGCCGACGCGGCCGCCGGCCTGGGCGACGACTTCCCCAGCGTGCGGCTCTGCAACCTGATGTGGCTGCGCCAGCCCGCGTCCACCGACATGTACGTGGACGACGTGCTGCGCCATGCGCGTGTGGTGGTCATCGACCACCTGGGTGCCCCGAGCGACTGGGCCTACGTGGTGGAGCAGGCGGTCTCGCTGGCGGCGAAACACGGTCAGTGGCTGGTGCTGTTCTCGGGCGACAACGTGCAGGACCCGCAGCTGCTGATGCGCAGCACCGCCGCCCCCGAGGACTGCGACCGGCTCTGGCGCTGCCTGCGCGAAGGCGGGCGCGACAACGCGCTGGCCTTCTTCTCGCTCATCGGCCACGCGGCCTTCGGCCGGGGGGGGGCCCCGGCCGCCGCCGCCCCGGCCCCTGCCGCCGGTGATGCCCTACACGCCGCAGGCCGCCGCGCCATGGATCGATGGCGCACCGGTGGCGATGCTGTTGTTCTACCGCGCCCACCTGCAGGCCGGCAACACCGCCGTGTTCGACGCGGTGCTCGCCGCCCTGGCCGAGGAAGGGCTCAACGCCCTCGCGGTGGCGGTGGACTCCCTGAAGAACCCGGACAGCCTGGCCGAGCTGCAGGCCCTGGCCGCCGAGCGCGGCGTGGGCGTGGTGCTCAACGCCACCAGCTTCGCCGTGGCTTCGCTCGATGGCGACAGCACCGAGGCGGTGGCGCTGGCCGGCGACGCCCCGGTGCTGCAACTCATCACCGCCGGCTGCTCGCAGGAACAATGGCAGGCCGACCCGCATGGTCTCGCGCCGCGCGACCTCGCCATGCAGGTGGTGCTGCCCGAGGTGGACGGCCGCATCGGCACGCGCGCCGTCAGCTTCAAGGGCCTGGCCTGGCGCTGCGAACGCACCGAGGTGGACGTGGTGCGCTACCAGCCCGAGCCCGAGCGCATCCGCTTCGTGGCCGAGCTCGCGCGCCGCTGGTGCGCGCTGCGCGACAAGCCGCACGCCGACAAGCGCCTCGCGCTCATCCTCGCGAACTACCCGAACGACGACGCGCGGCTGGCCAACGGCGTGGGCCTGGACACGCCCGCGTCGACCGCGCTCATCCTGCGCGCCTTGCGCGAGGCGGGCTATGCCACCGGCGAACTGCCGGCCGACGGCGACGCGCTCATGGCGCGGCTGGTGCAGGGCGTCACCAACGACACCGACGCCAATCACCACCGGCCGGCCGGCCAGAGCCTGGCCATGGCCGACTACCTGCGCGACTTCCAGGCCTTGCCGCCCGAGAGCCAGGCCGCGGTGAACGCGCTGTGGGGCGCGCCCGAGCAGGACCCGATGCAACGCGGCGGCCGCTTCATGGTGCCGGGCCTGCGCCTGGGCCAGGTCTTCGTGGGCATCCAGCCCGCGCGCGGGCGCGACCTCGACCTGGTGGCCAGCTACCACGACGCCGACCTCGTGCCCACGCACGGCTACCTGGCCTTCTATTTCTGGCTGCGGCGCGCCTTCGCGGTGGATGCCGTGGTGCACGTGGGCAAACACGGCAACCTCGAATGGCTGCCCGGCAAGAGCGTGGCCCTGGGCGCGGCCTGCTGGCCCGATGCCCTGCTGGGGCCTCTGCCGCACCTGTACCCCTTCATCGTCAACGATCCGGGCGAGGGCAGCCAGGCCAAGCGCCGCACCCAGGCGGTCATCATCGACCACCTCATGCCCGCGCTCACGCGCGCCGAGACTTACGGACCGCTGCAGGAACTCGAGCGCCAGATGGACGAGTTCTACGAAGCGCTCTCGCTCGACCCGCGCCGCGCCAAGCTGCTGCGCGAGGGCATCCTGGCGCAGGTGCTGAAGCACCAGCTGCACCGCGAGCTGGGTTTCCAGCCGCCGGCCGACGAAGCCCAACGCGAACAGCTGCTCGCGAAACTCGACGCCTACCTGTGCGAGATCAAGGAATCGCAGATCCGCGACGGCCTGCACATCCTCGGCCGGTCGCCGCAGGGCCGCCAGCGCACCGACACCCTGGTGGCGCTCGCGCGCTTCCCCGGCGGCCAGGCGGCAGGGCAGGGCAGCCTGCTGGTGGCGCTGGCGAACGACCTGGGCCTGGACGGCTTCGACCCGCTCAGTCCCGAGTGGGCCGAGGCCTGGAGTGGCCCGCGCCCCGAGGCGCTGCAAAGCCTGAGCGACGAGCCCTGGCGGCACGCCGGCCACACGCGCGAGCGGCTGGAGCTGCTGGCCGCCGCGCTGGTGGAGCAGCACCTGGGTGCGGACGAAGCCCCGCTCGATGCGCAGGCCTGGCCGCACACCGCGCCGGTGATCCGGCGCCTGCAGCAGACGCTCGCGTCCCGGCTGGACGCCTGCGGACCGAACGAGATCGGCCAGCTCATGCGCGGCCTGGCGGGCCGCTTCGTGCCCGCCGGCCCGAGCGGCGCTCCCTCGCGCGGCCGGCCCGACGTGCTGCCCACCGGGCGCAACTTCTACTCGGTGGACACGCGCGCCGTGCCCACGCCCACCGCCTACGCCATGGGCGCGCTCGCGGCCGACCGCGTGATCGAGCGCCACCTGCAGGACCACGGCAGCTTTCCCACGGCGGTCGGCCTCTCGGTGTGGGGCACCAGCACCATGCGCACCGGCGGCGAGGACATCGGCCAGGCCTTCGCGCTGCTCGGTGTGCGGCCCAAGTGGGCGCCCGGCAGCAACCGGGTGGTGGACATCGAGGTGCTGCCCATGGCCATCAAGAACCGGCCGCGCATCGACGTGACGCTGCGCGTCTCCGGCTTCTTCCGCGACGCCTTCCCCAACGTGATCGACCTGTTCGACACGGCGGTGCGCGCCGTCGCCGCGATTGCCGAAGACGACGAGCCCGACGAGGTGAACCCCATCCGTGCGCGGGTGCGGCGCGAGGCCGCCGAGGCGGTGGCGGCCGGCGCGGCGGACGAGGACGCGCAGCGCCGCGCCACCTGGCGCGTGTTCGGCCCGCGCCCCGGCGGCTACGGCGCGGGGCTGCAGGAGCTGATCGACAGCCGGCGCTGGAGCGATAACGCCGACCTCGCGCAGGCCTACCTGCGCGCAGGCGCCTTCGCCTATGGGCAGGACGGGCACGGCACGGCCGCGCGCGAAGCCTTCGAGCAGCGCCTGGCGCGCGTGGACGCGGTGCTGCACAACCAGGACAACCGCGAGCACGACATCCTCGACTCCGACGACTACTACCAGTTCCAGGGCGGCATGGCCTCGGCCGTGCAGCACCTGGCCGGCGCGAGCGCCGCGCTGTACCACGGCGACTTCAGCACGCCCGGCGCGCCGCGCGTGCGCACGCTGGGCGAGGAAGTGGCCCGCGTGGTGCGCGCGCGCGCCGTCAACCCCAAGTGGATCGACGGCGTGAAACGCCACGGCTACAAGGGCGCGTTCGAGATCGCCGCCACGGTGGACTACCTGTTCGCTTTCGACGCCACCACCGGCGTGGTCGGCGACCACCAGTACGCGCTGGTGGCCGAGGCCTACCTGCACGACGACGCCACGCGCGCCTTCCTGCAACAACACAACCCGCTGGCCCTGCGCGGCATCGGCGAGCGCCTGCTCGAAGCCATGCAGCGCGGCCTGTGGGCCGAGCCGGGCGAGCACCGGGAACGCATCGAGCAGCACCTGCTGGCGCTCGAACACGCACTGGAAGAAGGACCCCTGAAATGAACACCGCCCTGCCCGAACTGCACGCGGCTTCGCGCGCCGCCTTTCCCTTCACCGCCCTGGTCGGCCACGAAGCGCTGCAACGCGCGCTGCTGCTGGCCGCCGTCGACCCGGGCATGGGCGGGGTGCTCATCAGTGGTCCGCGCGGCACGGCCAAGTCCACCTCGGCGCGCGCGCTGGCCGCGCTGCTGCCGCAGGCGCCCTTCGTCACGCTGCCGCTGGCGGCCAGCCTGGAACAGCTGGTGGGCACGCTCAACCTCGAAGATGTGCTGCGCGACGGCCTGGTGCGCCTGGCGCCCGGCCTGGTGGCGCGCGCGCACGGCGGTGTGCTGTACGTCGATGAAGTCAACCTGCTGCCCGATGCGCTGGTGGACGCGCTGCTCGACGTGGCCGCCAGCGGTGTGAACACGGTGGAGCGCGACGGCGTCTCGCGCCAGCACGCCGCGCAATTCGTGCTGGTGGGCACCATGAACCCGGAAGAGGGCGAGCTGCGCCCGCAGCTGCTGGACCGCTTCGGCCTCTCGGTGGCGCTGGCCAACCCCGACGATGCCGCGCAGCGCCAGGCCATCGTGCGCGCGCGCCTGGCCTTCGACGCCGATCCGCAGGCGCTGCTGGCCGAACACGCCGCCGCGCAGTCCCGGCTGGTGGCCACGCTGGCCGCCGCGCGTGCAGCACTCGTGCAATTGCCGTGGTCGGACGCCGTGGTGCAGCACGCCGCGAACCTCGCCCTGGCCGCCGGTGTCGACGGCATCCGCGCCGACCTCGTCATGCTGCGCGCTGCGCGCGCGCTGGCCGCACTGGAGCAGCGCGACAGCGTGCGCGTGGCCGATGTGGACGCGGTGGCCGAGCTCGCGCTGGCGCACCGCCGCGCGCCCGACATCGCCACGCCGCCGATGTCCCGTCCTTCCCATGCCCCGGCGGGCGGGCAGGGTGCCGCCGCGGCGCCGAACGGCACCGCGCCCGACGGTGACTGGGGCGCCTTGCCGCCGCAGCCCGAGGCCATGGTGGCGGTGAAACACACGGGGGCCTGGCCCCCAAAAAAAGCATGAGCCACCCCGGCCCGAGCGCGCCCACGGCGAGCGGCGGCCGGCGGTGGCCTACCCCGAACCTCTCCCCGAAACCGAGCCTGGCCCGGCACGCGGCGCGCCCTGCCGAAACGGCGGGCGCCGGCATTCACTGGCTGCGCACCCTGCTGGCCAAGGGCCCGCAGCGCCTTGCGCCGGTGCACCTGCGCCACCGGGCGGTGAGCCTGCGCACGCCCCCCTTGCACCTGATCGCGCTCGACACCTCAGGCTCGATGCGCCGGGGCGGGCGCCTGGCCTGGGCCAAGGGCTATGCGGCGCGCCTGATCGAGCAGGCCGCCCGCGCGGGCGAACACGTGGCCCTGCTGAGCTTCGGTGGCCAGGGCGTGCAGCTGCTGCTGCCACCCGGCCCGGCCCGTGCGGCCGGCAGCGCGCGCGTGCGGCCGGTGGGCGGGGGCGGCGGCACGCCGCTGTCGGCCTGCCTGCACGAAGCCGAGCGCCTGCTGCGCCAGACCCAGCGGCAGCGCGGTGCGGCGGGCGGCGATTGCCTGTGGCTGCTCACCGACGGCCGCACGCTCGAACAACCCACGGCCCCGACCTCGGTGGGCCACATCGTCGTCGTGGATTTCGACGACCCCCTGCGGCCCCTGGGCCGGTGCGCGGCCTGGGCCGAGCGCTGGCGCGCCGAACACCGCCTGCCGGCCTGACCACGCTGTCCACACCATGTCCCTGACACCCCTCACCGAAGTGATCGTCTGCACCACCTGCCGGCCCCCGGGCGCTTCGCGCGACGAGCCGGCGGCCGGCGCGCTCCTGTTCGAGGCCGTGCAGGCCGCGCAAGGGCGCGGCGCCGAGCCCCTGGTGCGGGTGCGCGGCATGGCCTGCCTGAGCAGCTGCTCGCGCGCCTGCTCGGTGGCCTTTCAGGCGCCGGGCAAACACACCTACCTGTTCGGCGATCTGGTGCCCGACGCCGAGACGGCCGAGCACGTGCTCGCCTGCGCCGGCCTGCACGCTGCCGCGAGCGACGGCAACCTGCTGCGCAACGAGCGGCCCGCGCGCCTGCGCAGCGGCATCCTCGCGCGCCTGCCGCCCAGCCTGGTGGGGTCCGACGCATGAGCCTTCGTTTTTCCCTGTTCCTGCCCGGGCGCCGAAAGGCGCGGCGCCCGGCTTCCCTGTCCGCACGCCTCAACCTTTCTTGAAATGGAGCACCCCATGATTGGAACCAGCACCACGGCGCCCTCGGGCGTCACGTCCGCCGTGCGCAGCCTGCTGCTGCAACTGGCCGCCGCCGCCGCCCTCGGGCTGGTGGTTCTCTACGGTGTGGCGTTTGCCGAGAGCCCGGTCGCGCACAACGCGGCACACGACGTGCGCCATGTGACGGTCAAGCCCTGCCACTGAAGGAGCATCGATCATGATTTTTCAACGACTGATCTGGGCCGGCCTTGCCGTGGCCCTCGCCGTGGGCATCGTGCAGACCGGTGTGCAGCACCTGCAGGCCGTGCCCATCATCCTGGCCGCCGAGGTCTATGAAGACCAGAAGATCGAAGCGCCGGCCACCACCACCGAGGCCGCACCGGCCGGCCACGCCGGTCATGAGGGCCATGCCATGGCCGAGGAAGCCGAAGCGTGGGCCCCGGCCGACGGCTTCGAGCGCACCGCCTGGACCTTCGCCGCCAACGTGCTGCACGCCTTCAGCATGGCGCTGCTGGTGTTCGCCGTGATGGGCGTGGCCCTGTGGCGTGGCACCACGCTGCGCGCGCTGCCACTGGCCCTGGTGACCGCCGCCGCCGGCTGGCTGGTGTTCCACTTCTGGCCCTCGATCGGCCTGCACGCCGAGATCCCCGGCATGGACGCCGCCCGCCTGGGTTCGCGCCAGGGCTGGTGGATCCTGGCTGCCGTGAGCGCGGCGCTGGCCTGCGCCTCCGTGGCCGGCCTCAAGAGCCCCCTGCGCTGGCTGCTGGCCGCCGCGCTGCTGGCCTTGCCCTACGTGGTGGGTGCGCCGCACATCACCGCCGATCCGCTGGCCGGTTTCCAGGGCGAAGCCCAGGCCGTGCTGCGCGACCTCGGCACCCAGTTCGTCTGGGCGACCACCTGGATCTCGCTGACGTTCTGGCTCTGCATGGGCGTGGCCTCGGGCCTGGCTTTCCAGCGCTGGGTGCAGCCGGTTCTGCGCGCCACCTTCGGCGAAGCCGGCAAGCTGCCGCAGGCGGCCTGACGGGGTGGCGGACTGCCTGTCCTCGGGGACAGGCAGAATACCGCTCCCTTAAGTCGAAAGGACTATGAACATGACGACCACGACCGACCTCGCCACGCCGCAGGCCACCACCGCCGTGCGGCCCCTGCAATTCCACGCCAAACCCACGCCCCCGGCCGACGCCGGCACCGACGCCTGGCGCGTGGAAGACGTGCAGGCGCTGTTCGACCTGCCGTTCTCCGACCTGCTGCACCGCGCGCAGACCGTGCACCGCGAGCACTTCGACCCTGCCGAGGTCGAGCTCGCGACGCTGCTGTCGGTGAAGACCGGCGGTTGCCCGGAAGACTGCGGCTACTGCCCGCAGTCGGTGCATTTCGACACCGGCCTCACCGCCGGCAAGCTCATGGGCGTGGACGCGGTGCGCGAGGCCGCGCAGCGCGCCAAGCAGGCCGGCGCCACGCGCTTCTGCATGGGCGCGGCCTGGCGCGCGCCGAAAGACCGCGACGTCGATGCCGTGGCCGAACTCGTGCGCACCGTCAAGGCCGAGGGTCTGGAAGCCTGCGCCACGCTGGGCATGCTGTCCGACGGCCATGCCGAGATCCTGCGCGACGCGGGCTTGGACTACTACAACCACAACCTGGACAGCGCGCCCGACTTCTACGGCGAGATCATCACCACGCGCGACTACCAGGACCGCCTGGACACGCTGGCGCGCGTGCGCGGTGCGGGCGTGAAGGTCTGCTGCGGCGGCATCGTGGGCATGGGCGAGTCGCGCCTGCAGCGCGCCGCGCTGGTGGCCCAGCTCGCCAACCTCGCGCCCGACTACCCCGAGTCGGTGCCGATCAACCACCTGGTGAAAGTGCAGGGCACGCCGCTGGCCGACCAGCCCGACCTGGACCCGCTCGAATTCGTGCGCACCATCGCGGTGGCGCGCATCACCATGCCGCGCGCACGGGTGCGCCTGTCGGCCGGGCGCCAGCAGATGAGCGAGGCGGTGCAGGCCCTGTGTTTCCTGGCCGGTGCCAACTCCATCTTCTACGGCGAGAAGCTGCTCACCACCGGCAACCCCGACGTGGCGGCCGACATGGGCCTGCTCGCCAAGCTGGGCCTGCGGCCGCGCCACGTCTCTGCGGACTGACATGTCTCCCAACGAGACCTGGCGCCAGCGCAGCCTCGCGGCGGTGTGGCACCCCTGCACCCAGATGAAGCTGCACGCGCCCGAGGGCGCGGCCCTGCCGCTGGTGCCGGTGGCGCGGGCCGAAGGGGTCTGGCTGCACGACCACGACGGCCGTCGCTACCTCGACGCCATCAGCTCCTGGTGGGTCAACCTGTTCGGGCACAACCACCCGGCCATCCGCGCCGCGCTCACGGACCAACTGAACCGGCTGGACCACGTGATGCTGGCCGGCTTCACCCACGCGCCGGTGGTGGAGCTGTCCGAGCGCCTGTCCGCGGCCACCGGGCTGGGCCACGCCTTCTACGGCAGCGACGGCGCCAGCGCCACCGAGATCGCGCTCAAGATGAGCGCGCACCACTGGCGCAACGCAGGGCGGCCCGGCAAGAGCCGCTTCGTCGGTCTGGCGGGCGGTTACCACGGCGAGACCGTGGGGGCGCTGGCCGTGACCGACATCGCGCTCTTTCGCGAGGCCTATGCGCCGCTGGTGCGCCTGGCGGCCACGGTGCCCAGCCCCGATGCCCGCGCGGCGGCGCCCGGCGAGTCCGCCGCCGACGTGGCCGAGCGCGCCGCCAAGGCGCTGGCCGACTGGCTGGCCGAACACCATGAGGACACGGCGGCGCTGATCGTCGAGCCGCTGATCCAGTGCGCCGCCGGCATGGCGATGCACGACCCCCATTACCTACGGCGCGCGCGCGAGCTGTGCGACCGCTACGAGGTGCACCTGGTGCTGGACGAGATCGCGGTCGGCTTTGGTCGCACCGGCACGCTGTTCGCGCACCAGCAGGCCGGCATCCGCGCCGACTTCCTGTGCCTCTCCAAGGGCCTGACCGGTGGCACGCTGCCGCTCTCGGTGGTGCTCACCACCGACGAGGTCTACGCCGCCTTCTACGACGACCAGGTCGCGCGCGGTTTCCTGCATTCGCACAGCTACACCGGCAACCCGCTGGCCTGCCGCGCCGCGCTGGCCACGCTCGACCTGTTCGAGCAGACCGACGCGCTGCGGCGCAATGGGGCCACCGCCGAGCGCCTGGCCGCGCAGTTCGCGCCGCTCTCGGCGCACCCGCGCGTGCGCCACGCGCGCCGCCAGGGCATGGTCTTCGCGTGGGACGTGGCCAGCAGCCTGCCCGACTTCGGCCGCCGCTACGCCCGCCACGCGCTGGACCGGGGGCTGGTGCTGCGGCCCATCGGCGCCACGCTGTACGCCATGCCGCCCTACGTGATCGACGAAGCCGAAGGCGACTGGCTGGCCAATGGCGCGCTGGCCGCGCTGCAGGCCACGCTGGCGGAAGAAGGCGCCGGCGCGAGCCCGGCCCTGGCGGGAGGTGCGCGCGATGGCGTTTGACGGCTGCTTCGTCACCGGCACCGACACCGGCGTGGGCAAGACCCTGGTCAGCGCGGCCCTGCTGCACACGCTCGCGCGGCAGCACCGCCGCGTGGTCGGCATGAAGCCGGTGGCGGCGGGGCTGATCGCGCACCAGGGGCAATGGGTGAGCGAAGACGTGCTGGCCTTGCGCGCGGCGTCCACGGTGGGGGTGCCGGCCGAGCTCGACAACCCGGTGGCCTTGCCCGATGCCATGGCGCCCCACCTCGCGGCCGAGCGCGCGGGCCGCACCGTGACCGTGGCCGAGCTGCTGGCCGCGCACCGCGCGCTGCGTGCGCAGGCCGACGTGGTGGTGGTCGAAGGCGCGGGTGGCTGGCGCGTGCCGGTCAACGATGACGAGACCCTGGCCGACCTCGCGCGCGCCATCGGTGCGCCGGTGGTGCTGGTGGTGGGCCTGCGGCTGGGTTGCCTGAACCACGCGCTGCTCACGGCCGAGGCCATCCGCGCCGACGGCCTCACCCTGGCGGGCTGGGTGGCCAACGCCATCGACCCCGACATGCCTTGCCGCGAAGAGAACATCGAGACGCTGCGCCGCTGGCTGCCGGCACCGCTGCTGGGCCGCGTGCCCTGGCAGGCCACCGCCCCGAAGGCCCATGACATCGCGCTGGAGTTGCCCCATGACCTGGTTGGATGAATTCGATGACCGACTGGCCGCGCTGGACGCGCAGTCGCTGCGCCGCCGCCGCCGAGAGGTGGTGCCGGCGCCCGGCGCGCGCCTGTGGGTGGACGGTGAATCGCTGCTGGCTTTCTGCAGCAACGACTACCTCGGCCTGGCGCAGGACCCGCTGCTGCGCGAGGCGGTGCACGCCGCCGTGGACCGCTACGGTGTCGGGTCCGGCGCCTCGCCCATGGTCAGCGGCCACAGCGCGGCCAACGCGGCGCTGGAGCGCGAACTCGCCCAGGCCGTGGGCCTGCCGCGCGCGCTCTATTTCTACGCCGGCTACGCCACCAACGCCAGCATCGTGCCGGCCCTGGTGGGCGAGGGCGATGCGCTGTTCTCGGACGCGCTGAACCACGCCTGCCTGATCGACGGCGCGCGCCTGTCCCGCGCCACGGTGCACCGCTACCGCCATGCCGACCTGCCGCAGCTTGACGCGCTGCTGGCGGCCAGCCCGGCGCGGCGCAAGCTGGTGATCAGCGACGCGGTGTTCAGCATGGACGGCGACGTCGCCGACATCGCGGCGCTGCACGCGCTGTGCGAACGGCACGATGCGCTGCTGCTGCTGGACGATGCACACGGCTTCGGCGTGCTCGGGCCGCAGGGGCGCGGCGCCCTGGCCGCCGCCGGCCTGAGCGGCCCGCAGGCCTCGCCGCGCGTGATCTACATGGCCACGCTGGGCAAGGCCCTGGGCGTGGCCGGCGCCTTCGTGGCCGGCCCCGAGCGCCTGGTGGAGTGGCTGCTGCAGAAAACCCGCAGCTACACCTACGCGACCGCCGCGCCCGCGCTGCTGGCCGAGGCGGTGCGCGCGGGCCTGCGCTGCGTGCTCGGGCCCGACGGCGAGCGCCGCCGGCGGCACCTGCAGGCCCTGATCGCGCAGCTGCGCGAGGGCCTGGCACCCGGGGCCGATGCCGCGCTCGACGCGGCCGGCTGGGCCCTGATGCCCTCGGCCACCGCGATCCAGCCGCTGGTGATCGGCGACAACGCCGCCGCGCTGGCGGTGATGGCCGTGCTGCGCGAACAAGGCCTGTGGGTGCCCGCGATCCGCCCGCCCACGGTGCCGGCGGGCACCGCGCGCCTGCGCATCGCGCTCTCGGCCGCGCACCAGCCGGCGGACATCGAGGCGCTGCTGCAGGCCCTGCGGATCGCGGCGGCCAGCACGGTGGCACAACCGGCATGAGCTTTTTGATGGACCTTCACCTCGTGCTGGCACCGGTCGCCGTGCTGCTGGCCCTGCTCGTGGACCGGTGCTGGGGCGAGCCGCCCGCGCGCTGGCACCCGGTGGTGGGGATGGGGCGTTACCTGGGGTGGCTGGGCCCGCGCGTCGCGCCGGCCTGGGGCGCGCCCGCCGGCACGGTGCGGCCATTCGTGCTCGGTGCGCTGGCCTGGATGGCTGGCGCGCTGCTGGTGGTCGCCATCGCCTTCGCGCTGATGCGGCTCATGAGCGCTTGGCCGGTGTGGCTGCAAGCCCTCGCCACGGGGCTGTTGCTCAAGCCGCTGCTCGCTTGGCGCATGCTGCGCGACGAAGTGGTCGCGGTCGAAGGGGCGCTGGGTGAATCCCTGGCGGCCGGGCGCGAGCGCCTGGGCTGGCTGGTGAGCCGCGACGTGGCCGCGCTGGACGAGGCGCAGGTGCGCGAAAGCGCCATCGAATCGCTGGCCGAGAACCTCAACGATTCGGTGGTCGCGCCGCTGTTCTGGTTCGCCGTCGCCGGCCTGCCGGGCGCGGTGCTCTACCGCTTCGCCAACACCGCCGACGCCATGTGGGGCTACCGGGGCGAGCGCCAGGGCCGCGACTGGACCTGGGCCGGAAAATGGGCGGCGCGCGCCGACGACGTGCTCTCGTGGTTGCCCGCGCGCCTCACCGGAGTTCTGCTGGGCTTTCTGGGCGCTTTCCGGGGCTGGCGCGCAATGCCGGCGCAGGCGCGCCGCACACCGTCGCCCAACAGCGGCTGGCCCATGGCCGCGATGGCGCTCGCGCTGAATGTGCGCCTGGGCAAACCGGGTGTCTATGAGTTGAATGCCGAGGGCCGCAGCCCTCAGGCCACCGATACCGCGCGCGCCCTGCAACTGGCGGGCGGGGTGGTACAAGCGTTGGCGGGCGGGGCCGTGTTGTGGGCCGCGTTCGCCTGGAGGAACATCGCATGACGCACGCACAGTCGACTTTCCACGGAGGCCCCGATGCGCTGGGCGTGCCGACCTGGGATTTCTCCACCAACGCCAACGCCTGCGGGCCTTGTCCGCAGGTGCTCGCGGCCGTGCAGCAGGCCGATGCGCGGCACTACCCCGACCCGACCTACACCGCGTTGCGCGCCGCGCTTGCGGCCTTGCACCTGGTGGACGCCGATCGCATCGTGATCGCCGGCAGCGCGAGCGAATTCATCGGCCGCATCACCGCCTGGGTGGCGCGCGAAGGCGGCCGGCGCGTCTGGCTGCCCGCGCTCGCCTACGGCGACTACGCGCGCGCGGCCAGCGCCTGGCGCCTGGAGCGCACGCCGGACCCGACCCGGGCGGATCTGGCCTGGCTGTGCGAGCCCGGCAGCCCGCTGGGCCAGGCCGAGCCCCAGGCGCGCGCGGTGGCGTCATCGGGCGCGCTGGTGGTGCTGGACCGCGCCTACGAACCGCTGCGCCTCGGTGGGCAGTGCAGCCTCGACGCGGCGGCGCTGGACCGCGTCTGGCAGCTCTGGACACCCAACAAGGCGCTGGGCCTCACCGGCGTGCGGGGCAGCTACGCCATCGCCCCGGTGGGCGGGGAGTGCGTGGCGCGCTCGCTCGATCAGCTTGCTCCTTCCTGGCCGCTGGGCGCGCACGCCGTGGCCATGCTCGATGCCTGGGCATCGCCCGCCGCGCAGTCCTGGGTGCTGCAAAGCCTGCCGACGCTGACCCGCTGGACCCGCGAACTGCGGGCCTTGCTGGTGCGGCGGGGCTGGATGGTGCGGCCCAGCGATGCACCGTATTTCTGCGCCATGCCGCCGCAGGCGCTGGACGTGTCGGCGTTGCGCGCGCAAGGCATCAAGCTGCGCGACGCCAGCTCGTTCGGCTTGCCCGGGCAGTGGCGCCTGGGCGCCCGTTCGCCCGAGGCGCAGGCCGCGTTGCGCGCGGCCCTGCTGGCGCACGAGGAGCGCGTGGCATGACGGCGCGTTGCGTGATGGTGCTGGGCACGACCAGCGGCGCGGGCAAGAGCTGGCTCACCACGGCGCTGTGCCGGCACTATGCGCGCCAGGGGCTCAAGGTCGCTCCGTTCAAGGCGCAGAACATGAGCAACAACGCCCGGGTGGTCGAAGGCGGGGAGATCGGCTCGGCGCAGTACTTCCAGTCGCTCGCCGCGCGCGCCGAGCCCGAGGTGCGCATGAACCCGCTGCTGCTCAAGCCCGAGGCCGACACGCGCAGCCAGGTGGTGCTGATGGGGCAGGTGAACGAGACCCTCTCCAACCTGCCCTGGCGCGGGCGCAGCCTGCAGGTGTGGCCGCAGATCGCCGCCGCGCTGGACGCGCTGCGCGCGGAGAACGACGTGGTGGTGATCGAAGGCGCGGGTTCACCGGCCGAGATCAACCTGCACGCCAGCGACATCGTGAACATGCGCGTGGCCCTGCACGCGCAGGCGCGCTGCCTGCTCGTGACCGACATCGATCGCGGCGGCGCCTTCGCCCACCTGTACGGCACCTGGGCCTTGCTGCCGCCCGAGGAGCGCGCGCTGATCCACGGTTTCGTGCTCAACAAGTTCCGGGGCGACGCCAGCCTGCTGGCCCCCGCGCCGCAGCAGCTGCACGAGCTCACCGGCGTGCCCACGGTGGCGGTGCTGCCCATGTGGTGGCAGCACGGCCTGCCGGAGGAAGACGGCGTGTTTGACGACCGCACGCGCGCCTCGGGCGCCGTGAGCCGGACCGTGGCGGTGATCGCCTACCCGCGCATCAGCAACCTCGACGAATTCCAGCCGCTCAAGAACGTGCCCGGTGTGCGCCTGGTGTGGGCGCGCGCGCCGGCCGATTGCGCCGGGGCCGACTGGATCGTGCTGCCCGGCAGCAAGGCCACCGCATCCGATCTCGCGTGGCTGCGATCGCAGGGGCTGGACCGTGCCATTGCGGCGCATGCCGCGCAGGGCGGGGCGGTGCTGGGCGTGTGCGGCGGTCTGCAGATGCTGGGCGAGGCGCTGATCGACACCCACGGCATCGACGGCAACGCGCCCGGCCTGGGCCTGCTGCCGCTGGTGACGCAGTTCGAGCCGCAGAAGACCGTTCGCCACACCCGGACCCGCTTCGGCCGCCTCACCGGCGCGTGGGCCGCGCTCTCGGGCGTGGATGCGGCCGGCTACGAGATCCACCATGGCCAGACGCTGCCGCACGCGGCCATGGCCGCGGCCGGCGACGTGGCGCGCGAGGCGCTGCCCGACGGCCTGGGCTGGCAGAACGCGCAGGGCAACGTGCTCGGCGTCTACCTGCACGGCCTGTTTGAAGACCCGCGCGTGCTGCACGCGCTGTTCGGCGCCACCGTGCCCACGCTGGAGACCGTGTTCGACGGCCTGGCCGATTTCCTCCAAACCCACGTCGAGTCCGGCGTGCTCGATCAACTCATCGGGAACTGACATGAACCCCATCACCGACATCACCCAAGCCGACCTCGCGCAGCAACTGCAGCGCGCGCTGGACAACAAGACCAAGCCCGTGGGCTCGCTGGGCCGCCTCGAAGCCCTGGCGCAGCGCATCGGCCTGATCCTGGGCACCGAGCGGCCCGAGCTGCGCGCGCCGCAGATGCTGGTGTGCGCGGCCGACCATGGCCTGGCCGCGCGCGGCGTCTCGGCCTTCCCGAGCGACGTGACCTGGCAGATGGTCGAGAACTTCCTGGCCGGCGGTGCGGCGGTGAGCGTGCTGGCGCGCCAGCACGGCATCGGCCTGAACGTGGTGGACTGCGGCGTGCGGCACGACTTCGCGCAGCGCGAGGGCCTGTTCATCCGCAAGGTCGCGCCCGGCACGGCCGACGCGCTCGAAGGCCCGGCCATGAGCGCGGCCCAATGCGCGCAGGCGATCGACAACGGGCGCGAGGTGCTGCGCGGCCTGCCGGGCAACGCGCTGCTGCTGGGCGAGATGGGCATCGGCAACACCTCGGCGGCGTCGATGCTGCTCGCGCGCCTGGCCGGGCTGGACGTGGCCGACGTCACCGGCGCCGGTACCGGCCTGGACGCGGCGGCGGTGCAGCGCAAGATCGGCATCCTGCGCGAGGTGCTGGCGCGCCATGCCGACGCCACCGCGCCGCTGGCCGCGCTGGCAGCCTTCGGCGGTTTCGAGATCGCCACGCTCACCGGTGCGGTGTTGCAGGCCGCCGAAGAGCGGCGCGTGATCCTGGTCGACGGCTTCATCGCCACCTCCGCCGTGCTGGTGGCCGCGCACCTGCAACCGAACGTGCTGCAGCGCTGCGTGTTCGCGCACTGCTCGGGCGAGCGCGGCCATGCGCTGATGCTCGCGCACCTCAAGGCCGTGCCGCTGCTCGACCTGGGCCTGCGCCTGGGCGAAGGCTCGGGTGCCGCGCTGGCCTGGCCCCTGCTCGTGAGCGCCTGCGCGCTGCTGCGCGAGATGGCCAGCTTCGAATCGGCCGGCGTTTCGCGCCAGGACGAGACCGCCCCCGCGCGCCACTGAGATGAGCGCCTTCGCCCGCCACTTCCTGCTGGCCCTGCAGTTCTTCACCCGCATTCCGGTGACGGGGCGGCTGGCCGCCTGGGTGGGCTTCAGCCCCGCCATGCTGCGCGCGAGCGCGGCGCATTTTCCCGGCGTGGGCTGGGTGGTGGGCGGGCTTGCGGCGGCGGTGCTGTGGGGCCTGCTCGCGCTGCTGCCGCCGGTGCCCGCCGCGCTGTGGGTGGCGGTGGTGCTGAGCACGGTGTTCAGCGTGATGCTCACCGGGGCTTTCCATGAGGACGGCCTGGCGGACCTGGCCGACGGCCTGGGCGGCAGCGCGCAGCGCGAGCGCGCGCTGGAGATCATGAAGGACTCGCGCATCGGCAGCTACGGCGCCATCGCGCTGGTGCTGGTGCTGCTCACCAAGGTGGCGCTGCTCGCGCTGCTGGCGCAGGGCAGCGGGTGGCTGGCGGTGGTGGCGCTGTTCGCCGCGCACGTGACCTCGCGCACCTTGCCCCTGCTGATCATCCGCACGCTGCCGCACGTGGGGGACACGCCGCAGTCCAAGAGCAAGCCGCTGGCCGAGAGCCTGTCCAACGCCGGCCTGATCGCCGGCCTGGTCTGGTGGGCGCTGGCGATGGCGCTGGCGGGGTGGCTGCTGCCCGGCGCGCCCTGGTGGGCTGCGGTGCTGGGCGCGCTGGTCGGCCTGGCCTGGATGTGGCGCCTGCTGCACCGCCGGCTGCAGGGCTTCACCGGCGACGGCCTGGGCGCCACGCAGCAGGTGGGCGAAGTGGGTTTCTACCTGGGGCTGGCCTTGGCGCTGCCGGTGCTCGCATGAAGCTCTGGTTGCTGCGGCACGCGCCGGTGATGCTGGGGCCGGGCCTGTGTTACGGGTCGAGCGATGTGCCGGCGCATGCCGCGCTCACCAGCGAGGCCGCGCTGGCGATCTCGCCCCTGCTGCCGCCGGGCACGCCGGTGTGGGTGTCGGGCCTGTTGCGTGCGCAGCAGCTCGCCGCCGCGCTGCAGGCCGAGCGCAGCGACTTCGGTGCCGTTCGCATCGACACCCGGCTCAACGAGATGGACTTCGGTGTCTGGGAGCTGCAGCGCTGGGACGCCGTGCCGCCCGAGGCCTTCGATGCCTGGATGGCCGATTTCGCGCACCACCGCTTCGGCGGGGCCGAGAGCACGCAGATGCTGCTCTACCGCGTGGCCGCCGCGCTGGGCGAGCTGCGGCCCGCCACCAGCACCGACGTGCTCTGGATCACCCACGCCGGTGTGATCCGCGCGGTGCGGCACATCCTGGACAGCGGCGGTGTGCACATCCGCGAAGCGGCCGAGTGGCCCAAGGACGCGCCCGAGCCGGGCGGGTGGGTGACGGTCGAGCTCTGAGCGCCCGACGCGCGGCTCACAGCCCGAGCCAGCCCAGCAGCTCGCGCAGCTTCTTCTCGGTGCCGGTGTCGAAGGCCTGGATGCCCACGCTCTTGAGCACGCCCTGGCCGGCTTCGCTCTCGGGCAGGGCAAGCAAGGCCTTCTGCATGGCGTCGATCTGGGCCGGGGTGAAATCGCGGTCCACGATCAGCGGAAAGTAGGGCTGCGACACGCTGGTGTGCAACACGCGGTGGCCGCTCTTGTCCAGCGACTTGGCCACCCCCGAGTACGAGGCCACGCCGCCCACGTCGGCGAACTTGTTGGTGAGGTAGAACGGCACCGCGCCCTGTTCGCGCACGCGCTGCACGTTTTCCTTGCCGATGTCGATGCCCGCGTCGCGCAGGGCCGAGGCGCAGAACTTGGCCATGTAGGCGGCCGGTTCGGGCAGCACCAGGCGCTTGCCCTTGATGTCGGCCAGCGTCTTGTACGCCGACTCCTTGGGCACGACGATCAGGCACTGCCCGTCGGGCTTGGCCGAGGCCACGTAGCGGTAGCCGTAGTCGCGCATGCCGCGCGCGGGGAAGTCGCTCGGGCGCGCCATGGCCAGGGCGAAGCGCCGCTCTTTCATGCCTTCCTCGAGCGAGGAGAACTCGCGGATGAACACCACGTTCACCTTCTGGTTGATGCTCTTGCCGATGGCATCGGCCAGGCCCTGGTACTTGGCGATCACGCGCGCGTGGTCGGTGCCGCCGGATGTGCCTTCGCTGATGGCGAGGATGAGGTCCTTGGCCTGGGCCGTGCCGGCGCAGAGCGACAGGGCCAGCGCGGTGCTTGCAAACAGTGTTTTCATTCTGAGGGTCCCCCGGGTGGAAGCCGCCATCCTAGATGCACCAAAGGTGTGCACTCCCGCGCGCGGCGACGAACGTGGGTTTCCACGCGCCTGGAGGCAGGCGGGTGGCCTGCTCAGAGCGAGGGGGTTTTGTCCTTGAAATCGCAGCAGCTGATCACCGCGCAGCGCGGGCACAGCGGCTTGCGCGCCTGGCACACATAGCGCCCGTGCAGGATCAGCCAGTGGTGCGAGTCCACCGCGTAGGCGGGCGGCACGCGCTTGAGCAACTGCAGTTCCACCGCCAGCGGCGTCTTGCCCGGCGCCAGGCCGGTGCGGTTGCTCACGCGGAAGATGTGCGTGTCCACCGCCATGGTGGGCTCGCCGAAGGCCACGTTGAGCACCACGTTGGCGGTCTTTCGGCCCACGCCGGGCAGGGCTTCGAGCGCCTCGCGCGTGCCGGGCACCTCGCCGCCGTGCTGTTCCACCAGCATGCGGCAGGTCTGCATCAGGTGTTTGGCCTTGCTGCGGTACAGGCCGATGGTCTTGATGTAGCCCTCCAGCCCTTCCAGCCCGAGGTCGAGGATGGCCTGCGGCGTGTTCGCCACCGGGAACAGCTTGCGCGTGGCCTTGTTGACGCCCACATCGGTCGCCTGCGCCGAGAGCAGCACGGCGGCGAGCAGCTCGAACACGCTGGTGTATTCCAGCTCGGTCTGCGGGGTGGGGTTGGCGGCCTGGAGCGTGGCGAAAAAAGCTTCGATCTGGGTGGGCGTCATGGGCTGGGATTCTCGCTCAGGCGCGCTCGGCCTCGGCGCGCAGCCAGTTCGCGAAGTCCAGTGCGTCGGGGTTGTCGTGCGCGTGCGCCGCCACCTCCACGTAGTAGCCCCGGCGCGTGGCCGCGCCGCCGCTGCGAAAGGGCGCGACCAGCTTGCGCTCGTCCACCAGCGACTGCAGCAGCGGCAGCCGGCCGATCACCACGCCTTGCCCGGCCACGGCGGCGGCCACCGCGTCGGCGTACTGGGTGAAGTGCATGGTGTTCTTCATGCGCATGTCCTGCAGGCCCATCACCTGGAGCCAGGGGTCCCAGTCGGAGGTGAGGGCGTGGCCCGCCGGTTTCTCCACGGTCAGCAGGGTGTGGCGGGCCAGGTCGGCGGGCTGGCGCAGCGGGGCGGCCTTGTCGCGCAACAGGCTCGGGGCGCACAAGGGCTGCAGCACCTCCTCGAACAGCGCCTGGCCGTGCCCGATGCTGGAGGGCACGAAGCGCACCGCCACGTCGAGCCGGTGGCGCTCCAGGTCCATGATCTCCATGGACGCGGAGATGCGCACGTCCACCTGCGGGTGGGTGGCCGCGAATCGCGAGAGGCGGGGGATGAGCCAGAGCGAGGCGAAGCCGTGCGTGCAGGTCATGGCGACCTGGCGCAGGCGCGGGCCGGGGCGCACGCGCGCCGAGGCGTCGCGCAGCCGCTCCAGCGCGTCGCGCGTGGCCCGCTGCATCACCTCGCCGGCCTCGGTCAGCACCAGGGCGCGGTGCCGCCGCTCGAACAGCGGCGTGCCCAGGCTGTCTTCCAGCAGCTGGATCTGCCGGCTCACGGCCGATTGCGTGAGGTTGAGTTCCTGCGCGGCCAGCGTGAAGCTCAGCGTGCGCGCCGCCGCGTCGAAGCAGGGCAGCAGGTCCAGCCGCAGCATCTGCGAGCGCGGGAGCGACTCGATGACGGGTTTCACATTCTTGAATGGCATGCGAAGCATTTGAAATGAGCGTTTGTGCAGTATAGGACGGCTCCGTACATTCATGCACATCCCTGATGCGAAAGGAGCGTTCCATGACAGCCGACACCTTGACCGTGGACCTGAACATGCCCCACCGGGCGGTGAAGGCCATTCCCTCGGGCGCCTTGCGCCTGGTCTGCCGCGAAGGCAGCGTCTGGATCACGCTGGACCACGACCAGCAGGACGTGATCCTCAACGCGGGCGATGCCTTCGTCACCCAGCCCCACCACCGCGTGATCGCCTACGCCCTGCAGACCGCGGTGCTGCGGCTGGAGCCGCTGCCCTGCGCGCGGCGCGCCACCGCCTCGCGCTGGAACTGGCTGCCCCGGCGCCGGGCGCGCGGTCTGGCCACCGCCTGAAAGAGGCCTTGTCCGGCGCCCCACGCCGGTGCGCGAGAATGGAGGCCGTTGTCCATCACGACCTCCTGGAAACCGCCACCATGCCCTTCACCATTCCCTTCGCCGACCGCCTCAACAACGTCGAAACCTCCGCCATCCGCGAACTCTTCAAGCTGCTGGGCAAGCCCGGCATCATCAGTTTTGCCGGCGGCTTTCCCGACAGCGCGATGTTCGACGTGGACGGCATCCGCGAAGCGGTGAACGCGGCGCTGACCGAAGAGGCCGGCGGTGCGCTGCAATACGGCGCCACCGAGGGCTACCAGCCCCTGCGCGAACAGCTCGCCGCCTTCATGGCCAGCAAGGGCGCGAAGGACGTGGGCGCGAACGACCTCATCGTCACCACCGGCAGCCAGCAGGGCCTGGACCTGCTGGGCAAGACGCTGGTCTCGCCCGGCGACAAGGTCATCGTCGAAGGCCCGACCTTCCTGGCCACCATCCAGTGCTTCCGCCTCTACGGCGCCGAGCTCATCAGCGCGCCGGTGGACGGCGACGGCGTGAAGACCGACGAGCTGGAAAAGCTCATCGCCGAACACAAGCCCAAGTTCGTCTACCTGATCCCCACCTTCGGCAACCCCAGCGGCGGCCTGCTCAGCCTGGAGCGTCGCAAGCGGGTGCTGGAGATGGCGGTGAAGCACGACACGCTGATCGTGGAAGACGACCCCTACGGCGACCTCTACTTCGGCGCGGCGCCGCCGCCCAGCCTGCTCGCGCTCAGCCCCAGCGTGCCCGGCAGCCGCGAGCGCCTGGTGCACTGCGGTTCCCTGAGCAAGGTGCTCAGCCCCGGCCTGCGCGTGGGCTGGATGGTGGGCCCGGCCGAGCTGCTGGCCAAGGCCACCATGTGCAAGCAGTTCAGCGACGCCCACACCAGCACCTTCGCCCAGGCCACCGCCGCGCAATACCTCAAGGCCGGCCGCATGCCCGCCACGCTGGACAAGGTGCGCAAGGTCTACGCCGAGCGCGCCACCACCATGGGCAACGCCCTGCGCCGCGAGCTGGGCGACGCGATCAGCTTCGTGCAACCGCAGGGCGGTCTGTTCGTCTGGGCCAGCCTCACGGGGGCCGGCGGCAAGGTGAAGGACGGTGGTGAGCTGGCCAAACGCGCGATCGAAAAAGGCGTGGCCTTCGTGCCTGGCGCGCCCTTCTTTGCACGCAACCCCGACCACGCGACCCTGCGCCTGTCCTTCGCCACCGTGGGGCTGGAGAAGATCGAGGAAGGGATCGGGCGCCTGGGGCAGGCGGTCTGATTCCCCGGGGTCAACCTGTCAGACCCTCTTGAAGGGTCTCCCACGCCTTGGCTGGACAGGGTTTGGGCTTTCATATACTGTACGGAGATACAGTATTTTGAGGCCGCCCATTTTCCTCGTGCGCCCACCCCAGCCATGTTGCCCGCCGTTTCCTGGCAGGAGGACCACCCGTCCCCGGCC
>NZ_JBWKZH010000025.1:0-74724 GCF_059424305.1 Hydrogenophaga sp. GW456-12-10-14-TSB4
CACCCCCGCCGGCCCCCGCACCCAGCGTGGCCGCACCGGCGCCCGAACCGGTGCAGCCCATCCTGGCGCCACCCCGCGTGGAAACACCGCCGCCCAAACGGCCCGCGGCCAGTGCACCCCCTGCGCCTGCGCCGGCTGCCGAGCCGGCCCCTGCGGCACCGACCGCACCGGCCAAGGCGGCAGCCCCTGCCGCGCCCGCCGCCCCGGAGGCCAACGCCGCGCCCGTGCGCAGCTTCGCTGAGCTGTCCCCCGAAGCCCGTGCGCAACTGCCGGCCGTGAACGTGAGCGGCTCGACCTACTCCAAGAACCCGGCGCTGCGCATGCTGATCGTCAACGGCAAGGTGCTGCAGGAGGGCCAGGAAATCGCTCCCGGCTTCAAGCTGGAGACCATCGGCCAGCGCAGCGCGGTGCTCAACCACAACGGCTTGCGCTACTCCATCGGGTACTGAGATGAACGCCGATCCGGAAGAACCCGTCCTCCACGTCAAGGGCCTGCGGTTCGGCTGGTCCGAACCGCCGCTGTTCAATGGGCTGTCCTTCGACATCCCGCCCGGCGTCAGCCTGGTGCGCGGCGACGACGGCAGCGGCAAGAGCACGCTGCTGCGGCTGCTGGCCGGGGCCCAGAACGCCGACGCCGGCTCGCTCGCCATCCACGGCATCCACCTCGATGAACGGCACGACGCCTACCGCCACCAGGTGTTCTGGATCGATCCGCAGACCGAGGCGCACGACGCGCTGGCGGCCAAGGGCTACCTGGACAGCCTGAGCCACCACTACCCGAACTTCAACGCCGAGGCCATGGACGAGCTGGTGCAGGGTTTCGGCCTGGGGCCGCACCTGGCCAAGCCGATGTACATGCTGTCCACCGGCAGCCGGCGCAAGGTCTGGCTCACCGCGGCGTTCGCGTCGGGCACGCCGCTCACCCTGATCGACCAGCCCTTCGCCGCGCTCGACGCGCCCTCGATCCGCTTCCTGCGCGGGCTGCTGCAGGACGCCGCCGACCACCCCGGCCGCGCCTGGCTGCTGGCGGACCACGAGGCGCCCGAGGGCGTCCCGCTGAAGCAGACGATCTCGCTCTAGCGGGGCCTGCGGCTCAGCGCCCGCCCAGCCCCATCCCGCGCGAGATCACCTCTTTCATGATCTCGTTCGTGCCGCCGTAGATGCGCTGCACGCGCGCATCGGCATACGCGCGGGTGATGGGGTATTCCCACATGTAGCCGTAGCCGCCGTGCAGTTGCAGGCACTCGTCCATCACCTTGCACTGCAGGTCGGAGCACCAGTACTTGGCCATGCTGGCGGTCGCGGTGTCGAGCTTGCCGTCCACGATCAGCTCGCAGCACTTGTCGACGAACACGCGCGCCACCTGCACCTCGGTCTGCAGCTCGGCCAGCGTGTAGCGCGTGTTCTGGTACTGGGCCACGGCCTGGCCGAAGACCTTGCGGTCCTTGGTGTACTGCACCGTCCAGTCGATCGCGGCCTGGGCCGAGGCCACCGCGCCAATGGCGATCTGCAGCCGCTCCCAGGGCAGTTGTTCCATGAGGCAGATGAAGCCCCGGCCTTCCATGGCCGGCCCGCCCAGCAGGTTCTCGGCCGGCACCTTCACGTTGTCGAAGAACAGCTCGGAGGTGTCCTGCGCCTTCATGCCCAGCTTCTTCAGGCGCTTGCCCTTCTCGAAGCCCGGCATGCCGCGCTCGACCAGCAGCAGGCTGGTGCCTTTGGCGCCCGCGCCCGGGTCGGTCTTGGCGACCACGATCACCAGGTCGGCGTGCCAGCCGTTGGTGATGAAGGTCTTGCTGCCATTGAGCAGGTAGCTGCCGTCAGGCTGCTGGATGGCGGTGCTCTTGACCCCCTGCAGGTCGCTGCCGGCGGCGGGTTCGCTCATCGCGATCGCGCCGACCATCTCGCCTGTGGCGAGCCGGGGCAGGTATTTCTTCTTCTGCTCCTCGGTGCCGTAGTGCAGGATGTACGGCGCCACGATCTCGCTGTGCAGGCCGAAACCGATGCCGCTGAAACCGCTGCGCGCGATCTCCTCCATCTGCACCACCGAGTACAGCTTGTCCGCCTCCGAGCCGCCATAGGCCTCGGGCAGCGTCATGCAGAGAAAGCCGTTCTCGCCCGCCTTGCTCCAGACCGCTCGGTCCACATAGCCCTGCTCTTCCCAGGCCTCGTGGTGCGGCGCGATCTCCTTCTCCACGAACTTGCGGAAACTGTCCCGAAAGGCCTCGTGGTCGGCGTTGAACAGGGTGCGTTCGATCATGGTGTCACCTATCAGACTGTGGCTGAGAATTACAGAAAGCAAATGCTTGGCAAAAGTCTATACTGATTCGCGGCATCCGCCTTCCCCCAGGAGACACCATGAGCGAAGCATTCGTATTCGATGCCGTGCGCACGCCGCGCGGCAAGGGCAAGAAAGACGGCAGCCTGCACGAGGTCAAGCCGATCGACCTGCTGGCGGGCGTGCTCACCCAACTGCAGCAGCGCAACGGCTTCGACACCGGTGCGGTGGACGACGTGGTCATGGGCGTGGTCTCGCCCATCGGCGAACAGGGTTCGGTGATCGCCAAGGTGGCCGCGCTCAAGGCCGGCTGGGACTGGCGCTGCTCGGGGGTGCAGCTCAACCGCTTCTGCGCTTCCGGCCTGGAGGCCGTGAACATGGCGGCGATGAAAGTCCGAAGCGGCTGGGAAGACCTGGTGGTGGCCGGCGGCGTGGAGAGCATGAGCCGCGTGCCCATCGGCTCCGACGGCGGCGCCTGGGCGCAGGATCCTCAAACCAACAGCGAGACGCTGTTCGTGCCGCAGGGCGTGGGCGCCGACCTGATCGCCACGCTCGAAGGCTTCACGCGCGAGGACGTGGACGCCTTCGCCCTCGAGTCGCAGAAGCGCGCCGCGGCGGCGCGCGCGGCCGGCCACTTCAAGGGCTCGGTGGTGCCCGTCACCGACTTCCTGGGCCAGACCATCCTGGAAGAAGACGAGTTCATCAAACCGCAAACCACGATGGACGGCCTGGCCTCGCTCAAGCCTGCGTTCGAGCACCTGGGCGGCATGGGCTTCGATGCCGTGGCGCTGCAGCGCTACCCGCAGGTCGAGCGCATCCACCACGTGCACCATGCAGGCAACTCCTCGGGCATCGTCGACGGCGCGACCGCCGTGCTGATCGGCAGCGAAGGCGCGGGCAAGGCGCACGGGCTCACGCCGCGCGCGCGCATTGTCTCGGTGGCGCTCTCGGGCGCCGACCCCACCATCATGCTGACCGGCCCCATGCCGGCGGCGCGCAAGGCGCTGGCGAAGGCCGGTCTGTCCATCGACCAGATCGACCTGTTCGAGGTCAACGAGGCCTTCGCGGCGGTGCCCATGAAGTTCATGAAGGAGATGGGTGTGCCCCATGAGAAGGTGAACGTGAACGGCGGCGCGATCGCCCTGGGCCATCCGCTGGGCGCCACCGGCGCCATGATCCTGGGCACGCTGATCGACGAGCTGCACCGCCGCCAGCTGCGCTACGGCCTCGCCACGTTGTGCGTGGGCGGCGGCATGGGCATCGCCACGATCGTCGAAAGGGTCTGACGACCCACCCCCGCGCCGCGCCTTCAGCGCGTCACCCCCTGGGAGGGGGCAACACCAGCGGCCCGGCAAAGCCGGTTCCGCGGTGTTTCTGGACAGGAAGACACTTGAAAGCGAAACGATGAAAACCATCCGCTACGAACTCGCCGACGGCATCGCCACCATCACCTTCGACGAAGAGGGTTCCCCCGTCAACACCATGTGCGCCGACTGGCAGCGCGACCTCACCGAGGTCACCGCGCAAGTCATGCACGACTGCGCCGACATCAAGGGCATCATCCTGGCCTCGGCCAAGAGCACCTTCTTCGCCGGCGCCGACCTCAAGGGCACGATGCGCCTGCAGCCCGGCGACGCGCCGCGCGTGTTCGCCGAAATCGAGCAGACCAAGAAGAACTTCCGCACGCTGGAGACCCTGGGCGTGCCGGTGGTGAGCTGCATCAACGGCACGGCGCTGGGCGGCGGCTGGGAGGTGGCGCTGGTCGGCCACCACCGCGTTGCGGTGAACGACCCCAAGATCCAGCTCGGCCTGCCCGAGATCACGCTGGGCCTCATTCCCGGCGCCAGCGGCATCACGAAGATGGTGCGCCTGCTCGGCCTGATGGGCGCGCAGCCTTACATCCTGGAGAGCAAGCTGTTCAACCCGCGCGAAGCGCAGGAGCTCGGCCTGGTGCATGAGCTGGTCTCGCCCGAGGGCGACGTGGCCCATGCGCTGCGCAACGCCGCGCTGGACTGGATCGCGGCGCACCCGCAGTCGCGCCAGCCCTGGGACACCAAGGACCACAAGATCCCTGGCGGCACACCGAGCAACCCCAAGGTCGCGGGCATGCTCACCGTGGCGCCGGCCATGCTCAAGCAGAAGACGCGCGGGCTCTACCCCGCGCCCGAGGCTGCGCTCGCTGCCATGGCCGAAGGCGCCATGGTGGACTTCGACACCGCGCTGCGCATCGAAAGCCGCTACCTGGCCAAGCTCATCGTGAGCCCGGTGGCGAAGAACATGATCAACACGTTCTTCTTCAACCTCAACGCCATCAAGAGCGGCCAGTCGCGCCCCAAGGGGATCTCGCGCTACAAGCCGAAAAAGGTGGGCGTGCTCGGCGCCGGCATGATGGGCGCGGGCATCGCCTACGTGCAGGCCGGCCGGGGCATCCACACCGTGCTGGAGGACGTGAGCATCGAGACCGCCGAACGCGGCAAGTCCTACAGCTTCAAGCTCACCCAGACCCGCGTGGACCAGGGCCGCATGAGCCCCTACGACCAGCGCGAGCTGCTCGACCGCATCCTGCCCACCGACCACCCGAGCGACCTCAAGGGTTGCGACCTCATCATCGAAGCGGTGTTCGAGAACCGCGAGCTCAAGGCCGCCGTCACCAAGGAAACCGAGCCCATGCTGGCCGCCGGCGGCTTCTTCGCCAGCAACACCTCCACCCTGCCAATCTCCGGCCTGGCGCAGGCCAGCAGCCGGCCGCAGCGCTTCGTCGGCATCCACTTCTTCAGCCCGGTGGACAAGATGAAGCTGGTGGAGATCATCCGCGGCAAGGAGACCGACGACGAGACCATCGCGCGCGCCTTCGACTACGTGCAGGCCCTGGGCAAGCTGCCCATCGTGGTCAACGACTCGCGCGGCTTCTACACCAGCCGCACCTTCGGCACCTTCGTCATGGAAGGCGCGGCCATGCTGGGCGAAGGCATTCCCGCGCCGGTGATCGAGAACGCCGCCATGCAGGCCGGCATGCCCGTCGGGCCACTGGCGGTGCTGGACGAGACCGCGCTCTCGCTCTCGGTGCACGTGATGGACCAGACCCGCGCCGATTTCGAGAAGGAAGGCCGCCGCTACACCGCCACGCCGGGCGAGCTGCTGGTCGAGCGCATGGTCAAGGAATTCAAGCGGCCCGGCCGGGCTGGCGGCGGCGGCTTCTACGACTACCCGGCGGGCCAGAAGAAGCAGCTCTGGCCCGAGCTCAAGGCCCGCTTCGAGCAGCCCGGCACCGCCTGGAACCTGCAGGACGTCAAGGACCGCCTGATCTTCCGCCAGTCGGTGGAAACGGCGCGCTGCCTGGCCGAAGGCGTGCTCACCACCGTGCACGACGGCAACATCGGCTCGATCTTCGGCATCGGCTTCCCGGCCTGGACGGGCGGCGCGCTGCAGTTCATCTACGGCATGGGCATCGACGCCTTCGAGCGGCGCTGCGCTGAGCTGGCGGCGCACCACGGCGCGGGCTTCGCGCTCGACGAGGCGACCCGCAATGCGATCCGACAACACCAACCTGTTTACTGAGACATGAAACGACTCGAAGGAAAAATCAGCCTCGTCACCGGCGCAGCCCAAGGCATCGGCCTGGCCACCGCGCTCAAGTTCGCCCGCGAAGGCGCCACGGTCATCGTCTGCGACGTGAAGCAGGCCGCCGTGGACAGCGCGGTGCAGCAATGCGAGGCGCTCGGTGCCACCGCCCTGGGCTTCGTGATGGACGTGACCCAGCGTGAGATGGTCGATGCGGTGGTGGCCCAGGTGAAGGCGCGCTTCGGCCGCATCGACGTGCTGGTGAACAACGCCGGCATCACGCAGGACGCCCGGCTGCAGAAGATGACGCCGGAGCAGTTCGACCGCGTGATCGACGTCAACCTGCGCGGCGTGTTCCATTGCGCCCAGGCCGTGGCCGACACCATGACGGCGCAAGGCGGCGGCGTGATCCTCAACGCCTCGTCGGTGGTCGGGATCTACGGCAACTTCGGACAGACCAACTACGCCGCGAGCAAGTTCGGCGTGATCGGCTTCACCAAGACCTGGAGCCGCGAACTCGGCCCCAAGGGCGTGCGCGTGAACGCGGTGGCCCCCGGCTTCATCGCCACGCCCATCCTGGACACCATCCCGGCCAAGGTCATCGCCGAGATGGAACACCGGGTGCCGCTGCACCGCCTGGGCCGCCCGGAAGAGATCGCCAACGTCTACGCCTTCCTGGCCAGCGACGAGGCCAGCTACATCAACGGCGCCGTGATCGAAGTCTCGGGTGGCATGAGCGTCTGACGCCAACGGCCCCAGCGTGACGGAATCGCGTGCGGTACTGCCCGGTGCCGCCGGATGCCGCGTCGCGCCCTGCAGACACAAGCCGGCCGGTGTGCAATCATCGGGCCCTTGCTCCGTCCCGTCCCGTTCCGGCCCGCATGCAGACTGCCCCCCTTCCCTCCAACGAGGAACAACGCCTGGCCCGGTTGCGCGGCCTGGGCGTGCTCGACACCCTGCCCCAGAAAGCGTTTGACGACATCTCGGCGCTGGCCCAGGTGATCTGCGGCACGCCGGTGGCGCTCATCACCCTCATCGACCGCGACCGGCAGTGGTTCAAGTCCCGCGTCGGCGTGGACGTGAGCGAAACCCCACGCGAAGTGGCGTTCTGCACGCACGCCATCCTGGACCCCGAGCACGTCATGGTGGTGGAGGACATGAGCCAGGACGCCCGCTTCCAGTGCAACCCGCTGGTGACCGGCCCCACCAACGTGCGCTTCTACGCCGGCGCGCCCATCGTCACCAGCGACGGTTTCGCGCTGGGCACGGTGTGCGTCGTCGACCAGATGGCGCGCACGCTGCATTCGGTGCAACTGGACGCCCTGAGCCGCCTCTCGGCCCTGGTGGCCACCCTGCTCGAACACGAGCGGGCGCGCCAGCTCGAAGCCCGGCGCACCGCCAACGAGGCCCAGCGGGCGCACGAGGAACTCACGGCCATGGCCGCGGCCGGGCTGGACCTGCAGGCCTACATCGACGCCGACGGTGTCTACCGCCACGTCAACCAGACCTACCTGAACTACATCGGCAGCACGCGCAGCGAGGTCATCGGCCTGACCGTGAAGGAGCGCCTGGGAGAGGCCAACTACAACAACATGGTGGGCTCGAAAATGGAGCGCGCCATGGCCGGCGAGACCGTGATCTACCAGCGCGTCTCGCATTTCAAGGTCGCCGGCAGCCGGCACATGGAGATCGCCCTGCTGCCCGTGCGCGGCGCGGACGGCCAGGTCAGCGGCGTGGTCATGCGCGGGCGCGACATCCAGGAACTCAAGAACAAGGAACGCCAGCTTGGCGAGACCATCGTCCAGCTTGAAAAGAAGACGCTGGAACAGGAGCGCTTCATCCACATCCTGTCGCACGACCTGCGCGAGCCCATCAACGCCATCAACAACTTCACCTCGCTGCTGGAGGCCGACCACCAGCAGGACCTCGCGCCCGAGGCGCGGCGTTACCTCGGTTTCGTGCGCGCAGGCGGCCAGCGCATGGCCTGCCTGCTCGACAGCCTGTTGAAGTACGTGCGCCTGGACCGCCACCCGCTCGACAGGGCGCCCGTGGAGGTCATGGCGGTGGTCGCCCAGGTGGGCGACGACCTCGGCGACGCGCTGGCGCGCACCCAGGGCCGGTTGCAATGCGACGCGCTCCCCATGGTGAAAGCCGACGCCGCCCTGCTGCGCATGGTGCTGCAGAACCTGGTATCCAACGGCCTGGCCTTCGCCCAGCCCGGCGTGCCGCCCCACGTGCGGATCAGCGCGACGCGCGAACAGGGCTTCGACCAGATCCACGTGCACGACAACGGCCTGGGCATCGCCCCCGAACACCAGGCCATCATCTTCGACCTCTTCAAGCGCCTGCAGCCGCACAAGACGCACGCCGGCTCCGGCCTGGGCCTGCCGATCTGCCGGCGCATCGCGGCGCTGCACGGTGGCCACCTTTCCGTGCAGTCGGTGCCGGGCGAAGGCAGCCGCTTCACGCTGCACCTGCCGGTGGCGAACGCCGCACCGTCCTGAGGCACCCCATGGCCATACCGCAACGCTTCATCCTGGTGGACGACAACGAGGCCGACAACGTCTACCACGAGATCATGATCCGCCGCGCAGGCTTCACGGGCGAGGTGCTTGTGTTCGAGAGCGGCGCCGAGGCGCTGGACTTCCTGGGCTGCGACCCGCTGACCGCCCCCACCTGCCTGTTCCTGGACATCAACATGCCGCAGATGGACGGCTTCGAGTTCGCGCGCCTGGCGCAGCCGCTGCTGCAGGACAAACCCACCCTGCTGGTGATGATGCTGACCTCGTCCGACGCCGCGCAGGATCAGAAGCGCGCCAGCCAGATGCCGCTCATCCAGGGGTTCGTCACCAAGCCGCTCACCCGGGAGCGGGTGCGGGCGATGCTGGAAGCAGCCTTAAGCTGACTGACTCAATCATTTTATTGCCAAAGTCAAATAAATGACCCAGAATCGGGGTCATGGCCCTCCCCGTTGATCCCACCCAGGTGCGCGCGCTGCGCGCCTTCAACCGCTTCTACACCCAGCGCACCGGCCTGCTCGACCCCTACCTCGGCAGCGCGTTTTCGCTCACCGAGGTGCGCGTGCTGTACGAGCTGGCGCATCACGCGCCCTGCACCGCCAGCGAGCTCGGGCGCCGCCTGGTGCTCGACGCCGGCTACCTCAGCCGCATCGTGCGCCGCTTCACCGACGCCGGCTGGATCACGCGCACCCCCTTGCCCACGGACGCCCGCCAACACGCGCTGGGACTGACCCCCGAAGGCCGCGCCGCCTTCGAGCCCCTGCAGCAGCGTTCGCGCGACGAAGCCGCCCACCTGCTGGCCCCGCTGGCGCCCGACCAGCGACAGGCCCTGGTGGCCGCGCTCGCCCGCGCCCAGGGCCTGCTCGACCCGGACCGCGCCCCCACCTCCCGCACCGTGGTGCTGCGCGACGTGCGCCCGGGCGACATGGGCTGGGTGGTGCAGCAGCACGGCGAGATCTACGCCCGCGAGTACGGCTGGAACAGCGAATTCGAGGCCCTGGTCGCCGAGATCGCGGCCGGCATGATCCGGCAGCACGACCCGGCCTGGGAACGCGGCTGGATCGCCGAACTCGACGGCGAGCGCGTGGGCTCGGTGTTCGTGGTGCGCAAGAGCGAGACCGAGGCCCAGTTGCGCCTGCTCATCCTCAGCCCCGCCGCGCGCGGCCTGGGCCTGGGCGGCCGCCTCACCGACGAATGCCTGGCCTTCGCGCGCGCCAAGGGCTACCGCAAGATGGTGCTGTGGACCAACAGCATCCTGAGCGCCGCGCGCGCCATCTACGCCAAGCGCGGCTTCTCACTCGTGCACAGCGAAGCGCACCACGGCTACGGCAAGGACCTGGTGGGCGAGACCTGGGAGCTGGAGCTGTGAAGGCTGGCCCCGCAACTCCGCAAGAAATGTCAGCCCGACGCGGCTAGATTGAAGGCCTTGATCCATCCCACTCAGGAGCCTTCCATGCACCTCGAACAGCAAGACCGCGCCCTGCGCATCATCGGCATCGAACTCAGAACCTCCAACGACGAGGCCATGCGGACCATCCCCTCGCACTGGCAGCGCTTCACCGAAGAAGGCGTGCTCGCTCGCATCCCGGGCAAGCTTTCCGACGAGGTGTACGCGGTCTACACGCACTTCGAGAACGCGGGCGTGAACAACCAGGGCATCTACTCGCTCATCATCGGCGCGCCGGTGGACAGCGCGCAGCCCGTGCCGCCGGGCATGAGCCACGCGATGCTGCCGGCCGCGCCGCGCGCGGTGTTCCCCGTGCCCGCCGGGCGGTTCGACCAGGTGGGCCCTGCGTGGCAGGCGGTCTGGCAGCGCGACGACCTGCCCAAAACCTTCGTGGCCGACTGCGAGCGCTACCGCGCCGACGGCCAGATCGACATCCTCATCGGCCTGCGGCCCGGCGCCAGCGCATGAACCCGGGCCACGGCTGGACCGACTACCAGCAGCGCCTGGGCCGCGTCATCGCCTACCTGCACGACCACCTCGACGAGCCCCTGGACCTGCACCGCCTGGCCGAGGTGGCGCACCTCTCGCCCTACCACTGGCACCGCGTCTACCACGCGCTGCACGGCGAGACCATCGCGGTCACGGTGCGCCGGCTGCGCCTTCACAAGGCCACGGGTTACCTGGCCAACACCAGCCTGCCGGTGGAACAGCTCGCCCGACGCTGCGGCTACCCCAATGCCCAGTCTTTCGCGCGCGCCTTCCGCACGGCCTACGGCATGAGCCCGCTGCAGTACCGCCAGCAGGGCGAGCACGTGGCCTTCCGTGCGGCGCAGGCGGCCCAGGCCGTGCCGCCGGGTTACGAGGTGAGCGTGCGGGCGATCCCTCGCGTGCGCCTGGCCGGCCTGGACCACCGGGGCTCTTACATGGGCATCGGCCAGGCGTTCGAGCGCAGTTATGTGCAGCTGGCCGCGCGCGGCCAGGTGGGCCCGTCCTCGCGCTGGATCGCCGAGTACGTCGACGACCCGTCCGCGGTGCCCGAACGCCAGCTGTGCTCGCGCGCCGGCCTGTCCGTGCCCGACGGCGCCGAGGTGGCGCCGCCCCTGGTGGCCTTTGAAGTCGGCGGCGGGCCCTGTGCCGTGCTGCGCCACCGCGGGCCCTACGCCACCATGCGCGCGGCCTACCAGTGGCTCTACGGCCACTGGCTGGTGGACAGCGGCCACGAGGTGGGCGACGCACCGGTGTTCGAGGAATACCTCAACAACCCGCGCGACACCGCGCCGGCCGACCTGCTCACCGACATCTGCCTGCCACTGGCCTGGTCCACCACGGCCCGATAATCCGGGCATGCCGCCCGCCCAGAACATCCCCGACACCCTTCCCCTCCAGCATCCGCAGTCGAAAACCGACCTGTTCGTCTCCTTCACCTGGCTGGCCCTGCAGGGCTTCGGCGGGGTGCTGGCGGTGGTGCAGCGCGAGCTGGTGGAGAAAAAGCGCTGGATGAGCCGCGAGCAGTTCGTGGAAGACTGGGCCGTCGCGCAGATCATGCCGGGCCCCAACGTGGTCAACCTCTCCATGATGATCGGCGGGCGCTACTTCGGCCTGCCGGGTGCCCTGGCGGCGCTGGCCGGCATGCTGACCGCGCCCATGGTCCTGGTGCTGCTGCTGGCCGCGCTCTACGGCAGCGTGGCCGACAGCGCCGTGGCCCAGAACGCGCTGCGCGGCATGGGCGCGGTGGCCGCCGGCCTGATCGCGGCCACCGGCATCAAGCTCATCAGCGCGCTCGACAAGAACGCCATGGGCATGGGGGTCTGCGTCTTTCTGGCCGTGCTCACCTTCGTCGCCATCGGCCTGCTGCGCTGGCCGCTGCTGTGGGTGCTGCTGGGCATCGGCGGGGGGGCCTGCCTGTGGGCTTACCGGGTGTTGAGCGACGTCGACGCCGACCGCCAGAAGAAAGCGCAGGGCTGAGCGCATGATGCTGCCCACCCCCGCCAACTGGCTCGACCTGTTCACCCACTTCGCCTCGCTCTCGCTGCTGGCCGTGGGCGGCGCGATCACCACCGCGCCCGACATGCACCGCTACCTCGTGCTCCAGAACGGCTGGCTGAGCGAGGCGCAGTTCACCTCGTCCATCGCCATCTCGCAGGCCGCCCCCGGCCCCAACGTGCTGTTCGTCGCCGTGCTGGGCTGGAACGTGGGCCTCAACGCGGGCGGCGGCCCCTCGGCCGGCTGGCTGGCCTGGGCGCTGGCCCTGTTCGGTGTGCTGGTCACCATGGTGGCCATCCTGCTGCCGTCCTCGGTGCTGACCTACACCGCCACGCGCTGGGCGCACCAGAACCGCGAGCTGCGCGCGGTGCGCGCCTTCAAGACCGGCATGGCGCCGATCGTGATCGCGCTGCTGATCGCCACCGGCTGGCTGCTCACCGGTTCGCACGAGCACCCCGCGCGCGACTGGCCGCTGTGGCTGCTCACCGCCGTCACCACCGTGCTGGTGTGGCGCACGAAGATGCACCTGCTGTGGATGATCGGCGCCGGCGGCCTGCTGGGGGCGTTGGGGCTGGTCTGAGCTATTGCTGCTGGGCCTGCAGCATCGCGGCCATCTTCTGGTGGATCAGGTTGATGGCCTTGAGCGGGCGGATCATCACCTTGAAATCGATGATGCGGTCCTCGTCGTTCCAGCGGATCATGTCCACGCCGTTGACGGTGATGCCGTCGATCTCGACCTGGAACTCCAGCACCGCGTCGCGCGGCCCGACGACCTCGCGCACGTAGCGGAACGAGGCATTGAAGAAGACCTGGAACGCCGCCGCCAGGTACTGCGTCGTCACCGCCCTGCCGGCCTGCGGCGTGTGCACGACCGGCGAATGGAACACCACGTCATCGGCCAGCAGATCTCGCAGGCCTTTCGCGTTGCGGGTCTGCACCAAGTCGTGCCATGTGTCGAGGACAGTGTGGGCCACGGGTGGTCTCCATGAAGTCGGTGGGTGGCCATTGTGACCGGCCCCCAGGCGCAGCGGAAGACCGTGGACGGATCAGGCTGGCGTCTACAGCACCTGGTGGTAGGTGATGTACACCGCTTCACGCTGATAGCCCAAGGATTCGTACAGGCCCTGCGCGATCTTGTTGGTCGTCGCGGTATCGAGGGTGAGACGCCGCGCGCCCTCCTTGGTGAAATGCTCGGTGATGTGGTTCATCAGGTGCCGTGCATAACCGTTCTTGCGGGTGGATGGGGTGGTGTACAGATCGGACAGGTAGTAGTAAGGCCGCATGCTGATCGAGCAGACCGCCGGATAAAGCTGTGAGAACGCGACCGCCTGACCTTGCTCGTCCAGCAACAGAAAAATCTTCGACCGGTTCTGCCGGAGGTTCTGCTGGATGAAGGCCCGGCAGGTCGCTGGCCTGCTCGTAGAAGATCCGGTAGTCGTTGAACAGCATCGACAGCACATCGAGCTGCGCCTCGGTGCAGTGAATGACTTGCATGCGTTGCTCCTGGATGGAAGATCGGTTCAATGGGCCGGCGAACTCAGCCCAGCAAAACGGGCAGACAAACCGCTGCCGTCTCCCTCAGGCAGGTCTCGGCCACCACGTCCAGCGGGGTCGGCTCGGGGTTGAGGATGACCACGCGCGCACCGCTCTGGTGGGCCGTGAAGGCCAGGCCCGCTGCCGGATAGACCTCGCCGGAGGTGCCCACCACCAGCATCAGGTCGCAGTGGCGCACCGCGTGTTCGGCGGCTTCGAGCGCATCGGCCGGCAGGTTCTCGCCGAACCAGACCACGGCCGGGCGCCGCAGGTTGCCGCACACCGGGCAGCGCGGCGGATGCCCTGCTTCGACGGCGTCAGGCCGGCAGCAGGCGCGCGGCGCATCGAGCCAGCGGTCCTCGGCGATGCTGCCGTGCAAGGCCAGGGCGTCGGTGTTCCCGGCCCGCTGGTGCAGGCCGTCCACGTTCTGGGTGATCAGGGTCAGGCGCCCCGGGTGCTGCCGCGCGAAAGCCGCGAGCGCCGCGTGGCCCGCGTTGGGCGACACGGCGCGGATCATGTCGCGGCGGTGGGCGTACCAGTCCCACACGCGCTGCGGGTGGGCCCGGAAGGCGGATTCGGTGGCGAGCTCCTGCGGATCGAAGTGCGCCCACAGGCCGGTCTGTGCGTCGCGGAAGGTGGGCACGCCGGATTCGGCGCTCATGCCCGCGCCGGTGAGCACGGCGATGTGGCGCGCGTCCCGAACCCAGCCGCGCACCGCGTCCGTGTCACCCATGGTGTCAGCTGCGCTGGCGCAGGGCTTCGTAGAGGCAGACGCCGCTGGCGACCGAGACGTTCAGGCTCTCGACCGCGCCGGCCATGGGGATGCTCACCAGCTCGTCGCAGGTCTTGCGCGTGAGCTGGCGCATGCCTGCGCCTTCGGCGCCGAGCACGAGCGCCACCGGGCCCTTGAGATCGACCTGGTAGAGCGTCTTGGGCGCGTCGTCGCTGGTGCCGATGACCCAGATGTTGCGTTCCTTGAGTTCACCCAGGGTGCGCGCGAGGTTGGTCACCATGAAGTACGGCATGGTCTCGGCCGCGCCGCTGGCCACCTTGGCCACGGTGGCGTTGATGCCAGCGGCGTGGTCCTTGGGCGCGATCACGGCGTGCGCACCGGCCCCATCGGCCACGCGCAGGCAGGCACCCAGGTTGTGCGGGTCGGTGATGCCGTCGAGCACCAGCAGCAGCGGCGGGATGCCGGTGGGTTCGAGCTGTTCGAGCAGGTCGTCGAGCGAGCGCACCTGCGCCACCGCTTCCACGCGCGCGGCCACGCCCTGGTGGCCGTGGCTGCCGGCCAGCTTGGCGATGCGCAGGCCGTCGGCCTCGATCAGCCGGGCGTTGGCTTCACGCGCCTTGTCCAGGAACTGGCGCATGCGCGCGTCGCGCCGGGTCGGCTCGTAGTAGATCTCGATGATGGATTGCGGCGCGGTTTTGAGGCGCACGCCCACGGCGTGAAAGCCGAACAGCACTTTGGGGGAAGACATCCGGGGATTATCGACGCTGGCCGCCCTCAGGCGGTTTGCGCCAGCTCGCCGAGCAGGCGCAGCGCCGCATCGAAGCGCGGATCGCCGGGGTGGCCGACGTTGAGCCGCAGGTGGTGCGTGAATCGCCGGTCGGCCGAGAACAGCACGCCCGGCGCGGTGCTGATGTTGCGCTCGCGCGCGCGGTGGTGCAGCGCGAGGGCATCCACCGACGGCGGCAGCTCCAGCCAGAGGAAGTAGCCGCCCAGCGGGCGGGTGACGCGCGTGCCGGCCGGGAAATGGCGCTCGATCAGGCGCAGCGCGTGCTGCTGCTGGCCCGCCAGCGCCTCGCGCAGGCGGCGCAGGTGGCGGTCGTAGCCGCCCTGCGCCAGGTAGTCCACCAACGCGAGCTGGGGCGGGATGGCGGTGGCCAGCGAATTCGACATCTTCAGGCGCTCCACCGCCGCAGCGTAGCGCCCGGCGGCGGCCCAGCCCACGCGGTAACCCGGCGCGAGGCACTTGGAAAACGAGGCACAGTGCAGCACGCCGCCCTCGCGGTCGAAGGCCTTGGCCGGCGGCGGCCGGCGCGCCCCGGCATGCAGCTCGCCGTACACGTCGTCCTCGATCAGCGGCACGCGGTGGCGCGCCAGCAGGGCCACCAGCGCCTGCTTGCGCTCGGGCGGCATCAGCGCGCCCAGCGGGTTCTGGAAGCTGGGCATGAACCAGCAGGCCGCCACGGGCTGGCGTTCCAGCAGCGCGGCCAGGGCGTCGAGGTCCACCCCCTCGCGCGGATCGGTGGCGACCTCCACCGCCTTGAGGTGCAGGCGCTCCAGCGCCTGCAGCGCGGCATAGAAGGTGGGCGACTCCACCACCACCACGTCGCCGGGCCGGGTCACGGCCTGCAAGCACAGGTTGAGCGCCTCCATGGCGCCGTTGGTGATGACCAGTTCGTCCGCCGCCAGCGGCACGCCGTGCAGGGCATAGCGCCGTCGCACCGCCTGACGCAGGCCCTCGTCGCCGGCGGTCAGCGCGCCGGTGATGCGGGCGGCGGGCAAGCGGCGCATGGCGCGCGCGCCGCTGCGCGCCAGCGCATCGAAGGGAAACAGGTGCGGCGCCGGAAAGGCCGAGCCCAGCGGCACCACGTCGGCGTCGCGCGTGGAGCCGAGCAGCTCGAACACCAGGTCGCTGATGGCCACTGGCGTGGCCTCCCCGCTGGGCCGCGCGGCCTGCGGCGCCGAGCGCGCGGGCCGGCGCGTGGCGCGAACGAAGAAGCCGGACCGGGCGCGCGCCTCCACCAAACCCTGCGACTCCAGCTGCCCATAGGCCTGGAACACCGTGGACGGGCTCACCCCGCGCAGTTCGCAGGTCTGGCGCACCGAGGGCAGGCGCTCACCGGGGCGCAGCAGACCGGCACGGATGCCGTCGGCGATTTCTTCGGCCAGTTGCTGGTAGCGGGTGAGGCGGGCGCCACTCATCGGATCGGCATCGTGCAAAGGGTCGGCCGATCTTAGCGGCCCCATCTCCGGGCCTTTCACAGCCAGCGCGCCAGCAGCGCGATCACCAGCGCAGTGCACACGCCGTTCAGGCCCATCGCCAGCGCGGCGAAGGCCACGCTGCCGGGGTGCGTCTGCAGGGCGCGCGCGGTGCCGATGGCGTGCGCCACCAGACCCAGCGCGAAGCTGCGCGTGGTCGCATCGTCCAGCCGCAGCAGCCGCAGCACCGGGCCGGCGAGCAGCGTGCCCAGCACGCCGGTGGCCACCACGGCCAGGGCCGCGACCGCCGGCAGCCCCCCTGCCCGTTCTACCGCCTGCATGGCGATCGGCATGGTCGCGGCCTTGGGCGCGATCGACAGGGCAAAAGGCAACGGGGATCCCAGGCCCCAGGCCAGCAGCAGCGTGCCCAGCACCGAGGCCAGGCAACCGGCCAGCAAGGCCCCCAGCAAGGGCAGCGCCAGGCGCCGCAACAGCGCGGCCTGCCGGTACAGCGGCACGGCCAGCGCGATGATGGCCGGCCCGGTGAGCCAGCGCAGCAGGCGCGTGGCCTCGGCATACACCGGGTAGCCGGTGCCCGCCAGTGCCAGCGCGCCCAGCACCAGCGCCGTGCCGGTGAGCACCGGCAGGCACAGCAGGTGGTGGCCGCTGCGCCGGTACAGCCCCAGCGCGGCCGCGTAGGCCGCGAGCGTCACCAGCGTCCAGGCCGCCGCGCTCATGGCCGGCTGCGGCGCATCAGCCGGCGCAGGGTCCAGCCCGTGACGGCGATGGTGAACGCCGTGACCAGCGTGGCCGCCAGCGCGAACAGCGCCGCGTGCTGCCACAGCAGGTGGCCGTACAAACCGACCGCCGCGACCGAGGGGATCAGGAACAGCATGAGGTGGCGCAGCAGCGGCGCGGTCACCTCGTCCAGGCCGCGCGGCACGCCGCCGCGCAGCGCCAGCAAGCCGAGCAGCATCAGCAAGCCCAGCAACGAACCGGGCAAAGGCCAGCCCAGGAACGCCACCAGAGCGTCGCCCAGCCATTGCAAGCCGGCCAGCAGCACAGCGGCAGCCAACCACCCGGCCATGCGCCTGGCGCCCGGCCCACGATCTTGGAAAAGCGGGGACATCATCGGGCCAGTATCGCCCGCTGCGCCGCATCTGCCACGGCTCAGATGCGGCCCAATGCAGGCGGATCAGAACGAATCAGTTGCCCCATCTGATCTGTCATATTTTCAATAAATCTGCATCTTGCGAATCAGATGCTTCTCGACGACGATGACCGCATGCCCCTGAAACCCACGACACCCCGCGACCCGGACGCGCTGCGCGAGCTGGTGGACAGCGGCCTGCTGCGCTGCGGCGTGCCCGTCCATCTGGGCGGGTCGGGCGAAACGCTCGATGTTTTGGCCCACGGTGCGACCGAGCTGGCCAGACACCACCCCGGCGCGGCCTGGCTGTTGTGGGCGCAGCGCCTGGCCATCGAGGCGCTGCTGCAGTCGCCCAACGTCGCCCTGCGCGAGCACTGGCTGCCCGACTTCCTGAGTGGCGAGCGCGCGGCGACCGTGGCGCCGACGTTCGAGGCGCTGTACGCACACGACACCGGCCGCGGCTGGCTGCTGCGCGGTGCGCTGCAGCCGGTGCCCAACCTGCAATGGGCCGGTTTCTCGCTGGTCGCGCCGGTGCGCCTGAACGCACCGCTGGATCACTGGGTGCTGCTGCGCAGCGAGGAGGACGGTCTGTCGGTGGTGCCCGAACCTGAGGCACACTGGCCCGAACAAGCCCATGCGGCGGCCCTGAGGCTGGACAACGTGTTCTTCCGCGAAGACGAATGGCTGGGCGGGCCCGACCTGCCCCAGCGCCTGGCCCCGGTGGCCGCCGCGCTGGCCCCCGGCCTGCCCTGCCCGACCGACTGGAACCGAAACCACCTGCCCACGCTCTCACCTACAACTTTCCCCACGACATGAGCTTTTTCTCCCGTTCCTACCGGCGCTGGCGCCCCGCCCTGTTGCTGGCCGTCGGCTGCGTGCTGCTGCCCGCTGCCGCCCAGACGCCCACGTTCGAAGACACCATGGCCCAGCGCATGCTGGCCTGCACCGCCTGCCACGGCAACCAGGGCCGCGCCGCGCCCGACGGCTACTACCCGCGCCTGGCGGGCAAGCCCGCCGGCTACCTCTACAACCAGCTGCTGCATTTCCGCGAGGGTCGCCGCACGTACCGCCTGATGACGCAGATGGTCGATCCGCTGAGCGACGCCTACCTGCTGGAAATCGCCGAGCACTTCGCCGCCATGGACGTGCCCTACCCCGCACCGGCCAAGGCGCAGGCCACGCCGCAGGAACTGCAACGCGGCGAACAGCTGGCCCTGCACGGCGATGCCGCGCGCCGCCTGCCGGCCTGCGTCGCCTGCCATGGCGCCGCCCTCACCGGCGTACAGCCCGCCACCCCCGGCCTGCTGGGACTGCCGCGCGACTACCTCAACGCGCAGCTCGGCGCCTGGCGCACCGGCCAGCGCAAGGCCCACGCACCCGACTGCATGGCCGACATCGCCCAGCGCCTGGACATCCGCGACATCGCGGCCGTGAGCGCCTGGCTCTCCACCCAGCGCCTGCCGGCGAACACCCACGCCGTCGCGCCTGGTGCGGCGCCCCTGCCCCTGCAATGCGGCAGTGCCATGCCGCCCAAGGGAGGCCGCCCATGAGCCGCATCGCCTTGCGCGCGTTCCTCGCGCTGCTGCTGATCGGCGGGGCCGTGCTGGCCTGGCTGGCCTGGCCCGCACGCCCCATCGCCGTGTCGCCCGCGGCGGCGGCCCCCGACCTGCGCGACCCGCACACCATCGAGCGCGGCCGCTACCTCGCCGTGGTGGGCAACTGCCAGGCCTGCCATACCACGCGCGGCGGCGAGCCGTTCGCCGGCGGCTTTGCCCTGTCCACCCCGTTCGGCACCGTGTACGGCAGCAACCTCACCCCCAGCGAGAGCGGCCTGGGCCCCTGGAGCGCCGACGACTTCTGGCGCGCCATGCACCACGGCCAGGGCCCGGACGGCCGCTGGCTCAACCCGGCCTTCCCGTACAACAACACCACCCAGATCACCCGCGAGGACAGCGACGCGCTCTACGCCTACTTCCGAAGCCTGCCCGCGGTGGATGCGCCCGCGCCCCCGCACGACATGCGCTGGCCCTACAACACCCAGTTCGCGCTCAAGGCCTGGCGCACGCTGTACTTCAAGGCCGGCCCCGAGGAACCGCCGGCCTCGGCCGCGCGCACGCCCGAGATGCTGCGCGGGGCCTACCTCGTCAACGGCCTGGGCCACTGCAGCGCCTGCCACGTGCCGCGCGACGCGCTCGGCGGCCAGGGCGACATGCTCGGTCTCTCCGGCGGGCTGATTCCCATGCAGCGCTGGTACGCGCCCTCGCTGCTCGACCCCGCGGAAGCCGGCGTGCAGGACTGGTCCGTCGACGAGATCGTCGCCCTGTTCAAGGACGGCCGCGCCCGCGGCGCGCTGCTCTCAGGCCCCATGGCCGAGGTGGTTCAGCACAGCACCCAGCACTGGGCACCCGCGGACCTGCAAGCCATGGCGACCTACCTGCAGCAATTGCCGAAACCGCCCGCGTCGCGCAGCGACAAGCCCGCCGCCGCCGACAGCCGCGCGCTCAGCGTGGGAAGCCAGCGCTACGAACAACACTGCGCCCAATGCCATGGCAAGCAGGGCGAAGGCCTCACCAGCCAGGGCGCCACGGCCTACCCGGCCCTGGCCGGCAACCGCGCGGTGACCATGGCCTCCCCCGCCAACCTGGTGCAGATCGTGCTCAACGGCGGCTTCGGCGTGGCCACCGAGGGGCACCCACGCCCCTTCGGCATGCCGCCGTTCGTGCTGCAGCTCAGCGACCAGGAACTGGCCGATGTGCTGACCTACGTGCGCACCCAGTGGGGCAACCAGGCCCCACCGGTCAGCGCACTGGACGTGCAACAGCTCCGGGGACCGCTTGGCCGCTGAACCCCTCCACGTCGTCAGCCTGTGCGCCCAGTGGTGCGGCACCTGCCGCGACTGGCAGCCGGTGATGGACGAGGTCGCCCGCAGCCACCCGCAGTGGCGCTGGCGGTGGCTGGACATCGAGGACGAGGCCGCGCTGCTGGGCGAGCTGGACGTGGAAACCCTCCCCACGGTGCTGGTGGGCCGGGGCGATCGGGTGCTGTTCTTCGGGCCAGTGCTGCCCCGGGTGGAGCTGCTGACGCGCCTGCTGGAGACGCTGGGCGAACCGGATCACCCCGCCGCGCCCGTCGATGACGAGGTCGCCACGCTCTGGCAGCGGCTGCGCGCCACCACCGCCTGAAAGCGACTCAGGCCGCTTCGGCCTCGGCCGCCACCTGGCCGCCTTCGATGGTGATGCGGCGCTCGCAGCGCTGGGCGATGGCGCGGTCGTGCGTCACCAGCACGAGCGTGGTGCCCTGCTCCCGGTTGAGCTCGAACATCAGTTCCATGATCCGGGCGCCGGTGGCGAAGTCCAGGCTGCCGGTGGGCTCGTCGGCCAACAGCACCGCAGGCTGCACCACGAAGGCGCGCGCCAGGGCCACGCGCTGCTGTTCCCCGCCCGAGAGCACCTTGGGGTAGCTGGACAGGCGCTCGCCCAGGCCCACGCGCTGCAGCATCTGGGTCGCGGTGGCGCGCGCATCGCGCTGGCCGGCCAGCTCCAGCGGCAGCATGACGTTTTCCAGCGCGGTCAGGTTGCCCAGCAGCTGGAAGCTCTGGAACACGAAACCGACCTTCTGTGCGCGCAGCGCGGCGCGCTGGTCTTCATCCAGCGCGAACAAATCGACGCCGTCGATGTGAACTGTGCCGCTGCTGGGCGTGTCCAAACCCGCAACGATCGACAGCAGCGTGCTCTTGCCCGACCCGGACGCACCCACGATGGCGGCGGTTTCCCCCTTGTTCAGGGTGAAATCGATATCGCGCAGAATCGTCAGGGAGCCGGTGGAGTCGGTCACGGACTTGAACACATGCTGGACCGCAATCATCACATCGGACATGGAAGGACTTCTCAAGTTGAAACGCCGTCACTTTAACGTGCTGGCCGGCGCGCTGTGCGCCCTGGCCGCCGCGGGGTCTTCTGGCTTCACCCATGCTCAGGCCACCGCCTCCGCCGATCCGCTCATCCTCGTGGTGGGAGATTCGCTCAGCGCCGAATACGGCCTCAAGCGCGGCACCGGCTGGGTGGCCCTGCTGGAAGAGCGTCTGAAACAGGAAAAAGTTCGCGCCCGCGTGGTCAACGCCAGCATCAGCGGCGACACCACCTCGGGCGGGCGCTCGCGCCTCGCCCCCCTGCTCAAGCAGCACCAGCCCGCCCTGGTCGTGATCGAGCTGGGCGGCAACGATGCCTTGCGCGGCCTGCCGCTGACCATGACGCGCGACAACCTCGCCGCCATGGCCCGCCTCGCGCGCGAGGCCGGCGCCAAGGTGCTGCTGGTCGGCATGGAGATGCCGCCCAACTACGGCGCGAAGTACGGCCAGGAGTTCCGCGAGGTGTTCACCACCGTCGCCAAGGCCGAGAAGACCGCGCTGGTGCCCTTCTTCCTCAAGGGCGTGGCCGACACGAAAGACCCGACAGCGCTGTTCCAGGCCGACCGCATCCACCCCAACGAATCCGCCCAGGCCACGATGCGCGACAACGTCTGGCCCGAACTGCGCAAGCTGCTCGCCGCCCGATAATCGGGCATGCCTGTCCACACCCTGAGCGCCGCCGAGGCGATGGCCCGCCTCGCCGACTTCGACACCCTGATCGACGCGCGCACCGAAGACGAGTACGCGCTCGACCACGTGCCGGGCGCGGTGAACTGGCCCACGCTGAACAACCAGCAGCGCATCGACATCGGCACGCTGTACAAGCAGGTCAACCCCTTCGAGGCCAAGAAGCGCGGCGCAGCGCTCTCCGCGCGCAACATCGCCGCCCACATCGAGCGTGAGGTGATCGACAAGCCCAAGGGCTGGAAGCCGCTGGCCTACTGCTGGCGCGGCGGCAACCGCAGCGGTGCGCTTGCCACCATCCTGGGCGCCATCGGCTTTCACGTGACCCTGATCGAGGGCGGCTACAAGGCCTGGCGGGCGGCGCTGGTGGAGGCGCTGCCGGCGCTGGCCCAGGGCCTGTCCTACCGCGTGGTCTGCGGCCCCACGGGCAGCGGCAAGACGCGCCTGCTCCACGCCCTGGCGGCCCAGGGTGCCCAGGTGCTCGACCTCGAGGCCCTGGCCTGCCACCGCAGCTCGGTGCTGGGCCATATTCCCGGCCAGCCGCAACCCAGCCAGAAGCGCTTCGACTCCCTGGTGTGGGCGGCCTTGCGCGGTTTCGACCCGGGCCGGGTGGTGTACGTCGAGAGCGAGAGCAAGAAGGTGGGCAATGTGCGCGTCAATGAGGCGCTGATCGACGCCATGCGCGCCAGCCCCTGCATCGACCTTCGCCTGAGCGACGACGAACGCGTGGCCTTGCTGCTGGAGGACTACGACTTCTTCGTCAAGGACCCGGCGGCGTTCTGCGAGCGCCTGGAAGCGCTCACGGAGTTGCGGGGCAAGGAAGTGGTGTCAGGCTGGACGGGGAAGGTGCGCGCGGGGCGCACGCCCGAGGTGGTGCTGGAACTGCTCACGGGGCACTACGACCCGATGTACGCCCAGTCGATCGCGCGCAATTTCACGCGCTTTGCGCAGGCCCGGCCGCTGGTGCTGCAGGACCGGTCACCGCACGCCCTGGCGGCCGCGGCGCAGGTGCTGATGGCCGACGAGGCCACAGCCACCCACCCGGCCTGAGCGCGCGGCTCGGGCCGACGTGGGAACCAGCGGGCTCAGTCGGCCGCGCTGTCGCCACCCGCCGCCGGTGCGTCACCGGGCGTGTCGGGCGATCCGGCCCCCGGCTCCTCGGGCGCATCGGCGTCCGGGTGCTGGCGGCCGGCGGCTTTGGCTCTGAGCTTTTCCTCTTTCTTTTTCTTCTTGGCGAGCTCGCGCTGGCGCTTTTCGTATCCGTAATTGGGGGTGGCCAAGTCAGTCCTTCAGGTCGGTGGGAAAAGGTAAGGGTCAGGGTTTCAATGCGGTCAAGGCCTGCGCCAGGTCGGCGCGGAGGTCGTGCACGGATTCCAGGCCCACGGCAAAGCGTACCAGACCCCCCGCATGGGGCCAGCCCTGGGTGCGGCTGGGGCGGATGTCATACGGCGCGCACAGGCTGATCGGCCCGGCCCAGCTCCAGCCCAGTCTGAACAGCCGCAGGCGGTCGCAGAACGCGTCGATGCGGTCCTGGGAAATGGCAGGGTCGAACACCGCGCTGAACAGACAGGCGGCAGCGCTCGCATCGCGCTGCCAGGTGGCATGGCCGGGCGAACCCGGCAAGGCCGGGTGCAGCACCTGCACCACGCCGGCTTGCTGCTGCATCCAGGTGGCGAGTTCGCGGGTGCTTGCATCCTGGGCGTGGTAGCGCAGCGCCATGCTGGCGAGGCCGCGCAGCACCAGCTCGGCGTCGTTCACGCCGATGTTCAGCCCCAGGCGCATGTGGGTGAGCAGCACCAGGCGGTGCAGCGCCAGGTCGCGCGTGACGACCGAGCCCATGAGCACATCGGCACCGCCGCTGGGGTATTTGGTCAGGGCCTGCACCGAGATGTCCACGCCCAGGTCGAACGGCTGGAATGCGATGCCCGCGCCCCAGGTGTTGTCGAGCGCGGTGACGATGGGCCGCTGGCCTCCCCGCGCGGCATTGACCTGGCGCACGCAGGCCACCAGGGCCGGCAGGTCGGGAAACTCCAGCGTGACCGAGCCGGGGGCCTCCAGCCAGACCAGGCGCGTGGCCGGGCCGATCTTGGCCGCGAGATCGGCCGGGTCCATGGCGTCGAAGTAGCGGTGCGTGATGCCCCAGGCCGCGAGTTCGACCGCGGCGAAGGATTTGCCCGGCCCGTAGGCATTGTCGGGAATCAGCACCTCGTCGCCCTGTCGCAGCAGGGCCATGTCCACCAGCGACACGGCCGAGAGGCCGCTGGGCGCGAGCACACAATGCAGGCCGCCCTCGATGGTGGCGATGCGCTCTTCCAGCGTGAAGGTGGTCGGCGTGCCGTGCAGGCCGTAGGTGTAGCCGCTCTTGTCCTTCCAGTCCGTGGTGCGCAGGGCCTGGACGTTGGGGAAGAAGACGGTGGACGCCTTGTACACCCCCGGGGCCACCCCCTCGAAGCCCTCCGGGGGCTTGTAGGGGTGGTGGATCAGACGGGTGGACAGGTCGTCACGCATTCAGTTCAGAGCTTCCACTTTTCCAGGAGTTGCGCCGGGCGCATGCTGTCGTAGCCCTCGAAAGGCTGGTGGATCCACGGGTTCGTGGGCAGGAACTCCACCGAATAGTCGGCCGTGAAGGTCGAGAGCTGCTTGGTCCAGATCACGGCGCTGCGCATCTCGGTGATCGGCGCGTAGTTGTTCTTGAGGAGGTCGATGACGGCCTTGAGCGTGTGGCCCGAGTCGGCGAGGTCGTCCACCAGCAGCACCTTGCCTGCGATCTCGCCCTTGGGCGTGGTGATGTAACGCGCAATGTCCAGGTTGCCCTGCTCGGTACCGGCGGCGGCGCGGTAGGAGCTGGTGGACATGATGGCCAGCGGCTTGTCGAAGATGCGCGAGAGGATGTCGCCCGGACGCATGCCACCCCGTGCCAGGCACAGGATGGTGTCGAACTCCCACCCCGACTGGTAGACCTTGAGCGCGAGCTTCTCGATCAGGTTGTGGTACTCGTCGTAGGAGACGTAGAGGTGTTTGCCGTCTTCGGTCAGCATGCGGGCTCCGGATGGGGATATCGGTGGGAATTCTGCACGAAGGGCCGCGCGCGGCCCCCGGGGATTTCACCCATGGTAGGGGTTGTGCAGCAGGATGGTGTGGTCGCGGTCCGGGCTGGTGGAGACGATGTGGATCGGCACCCCGGTCGTCTCCGCGATGCGCGTGAGGTAGCGCTGGGCGTTGACCGGCAGGTCTTCGTAGCGCGTGGCGCCCACCGACGAGTCGCTCCATCCGGGCAGCGTTTCGTAGATCGGCTTGCAGCGCGCGATGTCTTCCGCGCTCATCGGCAGGATGTCGATGACCTCGCCATCCAATTCGTAACCGGTGCAAAGCTGGAGTTCCTTGAGCCCGTCCAGCACGTCGAGCTTGGTGATGCACAGACCCGAGAGGCCGTTGACCTGGGCCGAGCGCTTGAGCAGCGCGGCATCGAACCAGCCGCAACGGCGGCTGCGACCGGTGGTCACGCCCTTTTCAGCGCCCACGGTGGCCATGTGCCAGCCGGGCGTGCCTTCCTTTTCCCATTCCAGCTCGGTGGGGAACGGGCCGCCGCCCACGCGGGTGCAGTACGCCTTGGTGATGCCCAGCACGTAGTGCAGCAGGCCCGGGCCCACGCCGGAACCGGCGGCGGCGTTGCCGGCCACGCAGTTGCTGGAGGTGACGAAGGGATAGGTGCCGTGGTCGATGTCGAGCAGCGTGCCTTGCGCACCCTCGAACAGCAGGTTGGCACCCGCCTGGTGCGCGGCGTTGAGTTCGCGCGAGACGTCGGCGATCATGGGCTTGAGCAGTTCGGCCTGCTGCATGGCCTCGGCGTACACCGGCTCGAACTGGATCGCGCCGTCCTTCATGTACGAGGCGAGCTTGTCGTCCCAGGCCATGTCGGCGGAGTGCAGGTAGCTGGTGAGCACGTGGTTGTGCAGGTCCAGCAGTTCGCGCAGCTTGGTGGCGAAACGGTCGGGGTACTTCAGGTCCTGCACGCGCAGCGCACGGCGCGCGATCTTGTCTTCGTAGGCCGGGCCGATGCCGCGACCCGTGGTGCCGATCTTCTCGGTGCCGGCCTTCACCTTGGCGGCTTCGCGCGCGATGTCGATGGCGGCGTGGAACGGCAGAATCAATGGGCAGCCTTCGCTCACGCGCAGGCGCGAACGCACCTCGACACCGGCCTTCTCCAGGCCCGCGATTTCCTCGAACAGCTTGCTCACCGAGAGCACCACACCGTTGCCGATGTAGCACTTCACGCCGGCGCGCATGATGCCGCTGGGGATGAGGTGCAGCGCCGTCTTCACGCCATTGATGACCAGCGTGTGGCCCGCGTTGTGGCCGCCCTGGAAGCGCACCACGCCGGTGGCGGTTTCGGTCAGCCAGTCGACCAGCTTGCCCTTGCCTTCGTCACCCCACTGGGTGCCCACCACCACGACGTTGCGCCCGGGGGTCACGGCGCTGCTGCTGTTCTTCATTTGCTGGTTTCCGTTTGAAGGGTTTGTACTGTCCAGGCGCCGCGGCGGGCCGCATCGGGCACCAGTTCGCGGTCGCAGTGAAATTCGTCGACCTGGTGGTCGTGGCCCGGCAAGGCGCACACCACGGTGTGGCCCTGCGCGCGCAGTTCGGCGATGGCCTGGCGCAGGCCGGCGTCCATGCCCCAAGGGGCGCGGATGGCGGCCACCAGGGGCCGCGGCGCCACGGCGCTCACCAGCTCCTTGAGGTCCAGGCTGAAGCCCACCGCCGGGCGGTTGCGACCGAACACGGCGCCGACCTCGTCATAGCGCCCTCCCCGCGCCAGCTCGAGCGCCTGCCCGGCCTGGCCTTGCGGCGCCTGGGCGAACAGGGCGAAGCGCATGCCGGTGTAGTAGGCGTAGCCGCGAAGGTCCGCCAGGTCGATCGACACGTCCATGCCCTGCGCGTGCGAGGCCAGCCAGCGCAGGCTGTCCAGCGCGGCGTGCAGGGCCGCAGACGGTTGCAGGATGCGCTGCGCCTCGTCGAGCACGGCCACGCCGCCGAACAGGCGCGGCAAGGCCACCAGATCGCGGCGCACGGCAGGCGGCAGGTCGCGCGCGAGCTGTTCGAGTTCGGCGACGTCCTTGGCATTGAGCGCGGCGTGGATGCGGGCTTCCTGCGCGGCGGTCAGCGAGGCGGGGGCGAGCACGGCGTCGATCACGCGCACGTCGGCCATGTCCAGTTGCAGGCCCTTCACGCCCGCGCTGCGCAGGCAGGCTTGCGCGAGCTCGATGATTTCCAGGTCGGCTTCCTGGTCCGCGTGGCCGTAGATCTCGGCGCCGAACTGCAGCGGCTCACGGCTGGCCAGCGGGCGATCGATGCGGGTGTGCACCACCGGACCGCAGTAGCTCAGGCGGGCCACGCCCTGGCGGTTGAGCAGGTGGGCGTCGATGCGGGCGACCTGGGGCGTGCTGTCCGCGCGCAACCCCAGGGTGCGTCCGGAGAGCTGATCGACCAGCTTGAAGGTCTGAAGACCGAGGGCTTCGCCCGTGCCGGTGAGCAGGGATTCCAGGTGCTCCAGCAACGGCGGCATGACCAGCTCGTAGCCGTAGCCCCGGGCCGTGTCCAGCAAGCCCCTGCGAAGTTCTTCGATGTGACGGGCCTCGGAAGGCAGGACATCGGCAATGTGATCCGGGAGGACCCAGGCAGACATGGCTATTTTCAGGCGCTGTTAAAAACGTGATTCTACCGGCCCCCCGGAGGCAACCCCGGCGGGTATCGGCCAGCGCACGGATCGGCGCCGAAAAGGGGGCGAAGGATCAGGTCAGCGACCACCAGAGCAGCACACCGCTGCCCAGGCAGATCAGACCGAAGAAGCGCAACTGCCCGTCGCGCAGGCTCAGCATGTCGGTGAAGACGCGGCGCCACAGCCTGGGTGCCAGCAGGGGCAGCAGCCCCTCGAAGATCAGCACCAGGGCCAGCGCGGGCCAGATCGCATCCGACATGGGTTCAACCGGCCCGCGTCAACGGCTGAGGCTCATCGAGCCGGCGCCACGTTGCTGCTGCGCATGCCCTTGAAGAAGTCGGACGAAGGGTCGACCACCAGCACGTCGGACTTGCTGGCGAAGCTCGACTTGTACGCTTCCAGGCTGCGGTAGAACTGGGCGAATGCCGGGTCGCGGCCGAAAGCGTCGGAGAACGCCGCGGCGGCCTTGGCATCGCCCGCGCCCTTGATCGCCTGCGCATCGCGGTAGGCTTCGGAGACGATCACCTCGCGCTGGCGATCGGCATCGGCGCGGATCTTTTCACCCTCGGCAAAGCCGGTGGAACGCAGCTCGTTGGCCACGCGCTTGCGCTCGGCTTCCATGCGCTGGTAGACCGAGGCGGTGATGCTCTCGGCGTAATCGACGCGCGTGATGCGCACGTCGACCACGTCCATGCCCCAGGGCTTGTCGGCACCACGCACGGCCGCCAGCACTTCGCGCTTGACGTCGGCCATGAGTTGCTCGCGGCGGGTAGACAGCAGTTCGTTCACCGTGCGCTTGTTGACTTCCTGCTGGAAGGAGTTGCGCACCACACGGTTGAGCTGCAGGGCGCCGGCGCGTTCGTTGACGCCGACGTTGCGGATGTATTCCTGCGGCTCGCTGATGCGCCAGCGCACGTACCAGTCGATCACCACGCGCTGCTTCTCGGCGGTGAGTGTCGGCTCGGTGTCGGTGCTCTCCAGGGTGAGCAGGCGCTTGTCGATGTAGGACACGTTCTGGAACGGCGGCGGCAGCTTGAAGTTCAGGCCGGGTTCGGTGACGACCCGCTTGATCTGGCCCAGCTGGAAGACCACGCCGAACTGGCGCTGGTCCACCACGAACAGCATGGAGCTGGCGATCGCCAGAACCACGATGAAGGATGTGATGATGAAACCGAGTTTGTTCATGTTGCTTCTCTGGTCGCTGGCGTCGTTCAGCGGCTCTCGCGCTCGCGCGAACGCGCGGCGTTGTCCGTGCTGCGGCTGGTGGGCGCCGGGATCGTGCTCGGCGTGGGCGCGCTGGGCTGCACGCTCGGCGTCGAGGCTGGCTGGCCCGTCATCTGCATGATCTTGTCCAGCGGCAGGTACAGCAGGTTGGAGCCCGACTTGGAATCCACCAGCACCTTGGTCACGTTGCTGTAGATCTCCTGCATGGCGTCGGTGTACATGCGCTCGCGCGTCACCTGAGGCGCCTTCTGGTACTCGGCCAGCACCGAGCGGAAGCGTTGCGAATCACCTTCGGCCTGCGCCACGATGCGGGCACGGTAGCCTTCGGCCTCTTCGGTCAGGCGCGAAGCCGCACCGCGGGCGCGCGGCACCACGTCGTTGGCGTAGGCCTGGGCCTCGTTCTTGGCCCGTTCACGTTCCTGGCCGGCCTTGAGCACGTCGTCGAACGACGCCTGCACCTGCTCGGGCGGGCGCACCCCACCCTGCTGCAGGTTGATGCCCACGACCTCGATGCCCACCTTGTAGCGGTCGAGGATGTTCTGCATCAGCGTGCGCACGCGCGGAGCGATCTGATCGCGCTCCTCGGCCAGCGCCGCGTCCATCTTCATCTTGCCGACCACCTCGCGCACCGCCGTCTCGGCCACCTTCACGACAGCGGCATCGGGATCGCGGCTCTCGAACAGGAAGGCGCGGGCGTCGTTCAGGCGGTACTGCACCGCGAACTTGATCTCCACGATGTTCTCGTCTTCGGTCAGCATGGCCGATTCGCGCAGGCCGGTGGCCGGCACGACGTTGTCGCGGCCGACGTCCACCGAGCGGATCTGCGTGACGAACACGGTTTCATGGCGCTGGATCGGGTACGGCAGGCGCCAGTTGAAGCCCGCGCCCACGGAGCTGTGGTACTTGCCGAACTGGGTGATCACGGCCTGCTGGCCTTCCTGCACGATGAAGAAGCCCGTGCCCATCCAGATGAGCAGCGCGACGCCGGCAATGAGGCCGAAGCCGATGCCAGTCGCCTTGGGATTGGGGTTGAAACCGGCACCGCCACCGGAACCGTTGCCGCCGCCATGGCCACCGCCACGGCCCTTGTTGCCCAGCAGTCCACCGAGCTTGCGGTTGAAATCGCGCCAGAGTTCGTCCAGATCCGGCGGCCCCTGGTTGGGGCCCTGCCCGCGCGGCGGGGGACGCTGTGCGTTGCGATCGTCGTCACGTCCCGGGTCCTGACCGCCGTCGTTGCGCGGTTCGTCGTCGCCCCGGCCCCAACGGGGATCATTCAGATTGAACATGCCCCACAGCCCACGCCAGCCGCGGTGGACAGGGCGGGTCGCGCGGTCAGCGCCGCGGGCGGGGAATAGCAGATTCACATCCATGGGTTGCCAACTCTTTGTCGATTCAAAACCATCACATTGTGCCCAATCAGGACACGGGTTCGCCGATTTCCGGGAGCATGGGGTCTGCACCCGGCCTTTGCGCGATCACGTGCGCGGCCAGCAGGGCCCGCAACTCGGGCAGGCCCTCGCCCGTGCGCGCACTGACGAAGATTCGAGGGACCGACTGGCCTTCCAGTTCCATGGCATCGCTCAGAACATGCGGCACGGAGGCCGGGTCCATGGCGTCGAGCTTGTTGAACAGCAGGATCTGGGGCACCTGGTCCGCGCCGATGTCCTTGAGCACATCGAGCACCGAAGCGATCTGCTCCGGGTGAGACGGGTTGGACGCATCGACCACATGCAGCAGCAGGTCGGCATCGGCCGCTTCCTGCAACGTGGCCGCAAAAGCATCGACCAGGCCGTGCGGCAGGTCGCGGATGAAGCCCACGGTGTCCGAGAGCGAGACCGAGCGCCCTGCTTCGCCCAGGTAGAGCTGGCGCGTGGTGGTGTCCAGCGTGGCGAAGAGCTGGTCGGCCGCGTAGGCGCGCGCCTTCACGAGGCCGTTGAACAGCGAAGATTTGCCGGCGTTGGTGTAGCCCACGAGCGAGATGGAGAACGTGTCGCGGCGCTCGCGCTGGCGGCGCTGGGTGGAGCGTTGCTTCTTCACCTTCTCCAGGCGCTCCTTGGTGCGCTTGATGGCCTCGCCGATCATGCGGCGGTCCAGTTCGATCTGCGTTTCACCCGGGCCCCCGCGCATGCCGATGCCGCCGCTCTGCCGCTCCAGGTGCGACCAGCGCCGCACCAGGCGCGTCGACAGGTACTGCAGGCGCGCCAGCTCGACCTGCAGCTTGCCTTCGTGGCTGCGCGCGCGTTGGGCGAAGATTTCCAGGATCAGGAGGGTGCGGTCGTTGACCGGCAGGCCCAGATGCCGCTCCAGGTTGCGCTGCTGCGCCGGGCTGAGCGACTGATCGAACAGCACCTCGGTCGCGCCGGTGGACTGCGCGAGCATCTTGATTTCGTCGGCCTTGCCCGAACCCACGAACAAGGCCGGGTCGGGTGCACGGCGCTTGCAGCTGACGCGCTCGGCCACCGTGTAGCCCGCGGTCTGGGCCAACAAGCCCAGTTCCTCGAGCCCGGCGTCGAAATGAGGCACACCAAAGTCCACGCCAACCAGGATGACGGAGGGCGTGGAAGACGGGGAGGATGAGGGTGAATTCAATTCGGTAGGGCAACAACGCGCAAGGCGTTGCGGGCCCGGCAGGTCGGCTGCACGGGCCGGATGCGATTCAGGTGCTGAATCAGGAGGCTGCCGGCTCGTCCGTGCCGACGGCCGAGAACTGCACCGGGCGGCCCGGCACGATGGTGGAGATCGCGTGCTTGTAGACCATCTGCGTGACCGTGTTGCGAAGCAACACGACGTATTGGTCGAACGACTCGATCTGACCCTGCAATTTGATGCCGTTGACCAGGTAGATCGACACGGGCACATGTTCCCGGCGAAGCTGGTTCAGGAAAGGGTCTTGCAAGAGCTGGCCTTTGTTATTGCTCACGATATGCTCCGTGTTCAATGAAAGTTAATGAGGAATGGACAATACCACAGCCGTGTCACCGGACCGCGGTTGAGTCGAAACTCCTACTCCTTGAAGGGATTGGCCGAGGTCTTGAACTCGATCCGCAAGGGGGTACCCACCAGATCGAAGGCCTTGCGGAAGCGCCCTTCGAGAAAGCGCTTGTAGGCGTCCGGCACGTTTTCCAGGGAATTGCCGTGGATCACGATCACCGGCGGGTTCATGCCGCCCTGGTGAGCGTAGCGCATCTTGGGCCGGAACATGCCGCTGCGGGTGGGCGCCTGGAAGGCGACCGCCTCCATCAACAACCGGGTCAGCACCGGGGTCGACATCTTGCGCATGGCCGAAGCGTGGGCTTGCGTGATCGACTTCCACACCGGGCCCAGGCCCTGGCGCTTCTGGGCGGAAATCAGGTGCAGCGAGGCGAACTTGAGGAAGGCCAGCCGCGTCTCGACCTGGCGCTCGATCTGCTCGCGCTGGTAAGCGTCCACCGCGTCCCACTTGTTGATGGCGAGCACCACGGCACGGCCGCTCTCCAGGATGTAGCCGGCAATGTGCGCATCCTGGTCGGTCACACCCTGCGTGGCGTCCAGCAGCAGCAGCACCACATGCGCGTTTTCGATCGCCTGCAGGGTCTTGACCACCGAGAACTTCTCGATCGCCTCGAACACCCTGCCCTTGCGGCGGATGCCGGCCGTGTCGATCAGCTCGAATTTCTGGCCCGAGCGCTCGAAGGGCACGGAAATGGCATCGCGCGTGGTGCCCGGCAGGTCGAAGGCCACCAGGCGCTCTTCGCCCAGCCAGGCGTTGATGAGGGTGGACTTGCCCACGTTGGGGCGACCTGCCACCGCAAGGCGGATCACGCCGGTCTCGACTTCGGGCTCTTCCTCGTCCTCCGGCGGCAGACCCGGAATGAGCTCCAGGGCCGTGTCCAGCATGGAGCGCACACCCTGCCCGTGGGCACCGGACACCGCCATCACCTCGCCCAGCCCGAGTTCGTAGAACTCCACCAGCTGCAGCCCTTGCGTCATGCCTTCGGACTTGTTGGCCACCAGCAACGTGGGTTTGCCCAGGCGGCGCAGGTAACCCGCGATCTCATGGTCCTGCGCGCTGATGCCCGCTCGGGCATCCACCACGAAGATCACCACATCGGACTCGGCCACGGCCTGCCGCGTCTGCTTGGCCATCTCCTTGTAGATGCCTTCGCTGGCCTCGGGCTCGAAGCCGCCGGTGTCGATGACGATGTACTCGCGCCGGCCTTGTCGGCCATTGCCGTAGTGGCGGTCGCGGGTCAGGCCGGCAAAGTCGGCCACGATGGCGTCGCGTGAACTCGTCAGGCGGTTGAACAGGGTGGACTTGCCGACATTGGGCCGGCCCACCAGGGCGATGACGGGTTTCACGGAAAAAGCTTTCGTTCAGGCGGTCACGAACACGGTGTTCGTGGCGGCCATTATTGGGGACGCCAGGCGAACACGCCGCCGTTGCGGGTTTGCACCAGCAACGCGTCGCCCGCCAGCACCGGCGCCGCGTCGATGGGCGAGCCGTCGGTGGTCAGGCGGGTCATTTCGCTGCCGTCCTCGCGGGAGATCAGGTGCACCAGCCCGCGGCTGTCGGCCACCGCCACCACACGGCCCAGGGCCAGCGGTGCGGTCAGGCCGCGGTATTTCAGGCGGTCGATGCTCCAGGCCGGCTCACCGGTGGCGCGCTGCCAGGCCTGGAATCGGCCATCGCTCTCGCTGCCGAAGACCAGGCGGTCGTCGCCATGCACACCGGTCGTGCCTTGGGCGGCGCGCGTCCAGACCACGGTGCCACGGCTCGCGTCCACGCAGCCCACGGCGGCCGAATAGGCCCGGGCGCAGACGCTGTTGCGGATGCGGCTGACCGGACCCACGATGTCGACCAGGCGCTCCACCTCGTTGGTGCCCCGCGATGTGGCGATGGGGGCCTCCCAGCGCACCGATCCGTTGTCGGGGTTCAGGCCCGTCAGGCGCCCTGCCAAGCCCACCACCAGCGTGTCACCGACCGCCAGCAGCGCGCCCGTCTGGCTCAGCACCAGCGGTTCCGCGGGGCGGCTCTGGCTCCAGAGCCGGGCGCCGGTCTTGCCGTCGAAGGCGGTGACCACGCGGTCGGCCGTGAGCACGAACACGCGCTCGCCGGCCACAAGGGGCGCGGTGAAGGAGCGCGCGGGCAGGCGCACTCGCCAACGCTCGCTGCCATCGGCGATCGCCACCAGCTGGTTGTTGCGGGTCACCACGGCGGCCGTCTGGCCGTCGGCGCCCACACCAGCGGCGATCGGCGTGTTCAGATTCAGGCGCCACACATCCCGGCCGGTGGCGGCATCCAGCGCGGCCACCTGGCCCGTGCCGCCGGCCACGAACACACGGCCACCCGCCACCAGCGGCACCAGCGAGGCATGGCTTTCGCCGACCTGGGCCGACCAGGCGAGCTGGGTGCCCATCAAGGCCGCCACGGCCGGCAACTCGGTGGGTTGCGGCTTCTTCGTGCTGGAACCGCAGGCCGACAGCAAGGCGGCGGCAACCAAACCGATGACGGGCAAGGCCCGGCGCCAGGAGGCCGAGACTGAACGGGGGGTGCAGGTGACCATGGAATTCATCGTGCGGTGGAAGTCAGGCTGGCGGTGTCCACGCCCAGGGCGGCGAGCTTCACTTCGACCAGCCGGCGGTATTCGGTGCGTTCGCCCAGGGCCTGCCAGGCGCTTTGGTACTGGGCCTTGGCTTCGTCGGTCTTGCCCTGGGCCATGAAGACATCGCCGCGGCGGTCGGCCACCAGGGGCACAAACGACTTGGGCACCGAGGCGTCCAGCGTCTTGAGGGCCTGATCGAAGGCCTTGGCTTCCACGTCCAGCGCGGCCAAGCGCAAGCGCGCCACGGCCTGGTAGGACGCATCGCCGGACTTGTCGACCACCCAGTTCAGTGCGGCGCGGGCCTTGTCGACCTGGCCGGCCTCAAACAGGGTCTTGCCCGCCAGCAGAGCCGCCTGGGTGGCGAAGGTGGTGCCGCCGAACTGGGCCTGCATGTCGGCCAGGGCGCGCTCCACCCGATCGGTGTCGCGCGCCAGCACCGCGCGATCGACCTCGTCGTACAACGCGGCGGCTTTCACGCCCTGCGTGCGCTGCCAGTAGTTCCAGCCGTTCCAGGCCGCGAAGGAACCGAAGACGACGATCAGCACCCAGCTGATGAGATTGCCGTACTGGGCCCAGAAGTGCTTGATCTGATCGATCTGTTCCTGTTCTTCAAGGTCGAGGTGTTTGGCCATGGTGGATGCTTGTCTGGAATTCGTGCGCAGCGTGCGCAACGGGGGATTGTAGGCGGGCGGCCCCCAGGCCGCCCTTGCGGTGGCGCGAGCCTCAGGCGGCGCGCAGACGCCCCGCCCAATCGGCGATGGCGTCGAGCGGCAGCAGGCTCTGCGCGGCTTCGGCCGGTGCGTCCGTGCGCGGGCCGCGCAGGGGTTTGAGCGCCACGGCGCCCTGGGCCATTTCATGCTCGCCGAAGATGAGCGCAAACCGCGCGCCGCTGGCGTCGGCCTTCTTGAATTGCGACTTCATGCTGCCCATGCCGTCGGCACCACCGGCATGCATCTGCACGTTCACACCCTGCTGGCGCAGGGCCCGCAGCACCGGCATCACCTGGGGCACCCGGGCAGCCTCTGGCACCACGGCGTAGGCATCGGGCGCGGGCTGCTCGGGCAGCAGGCCCTGCTCTTTCAGCAGCTCCAGGATGCGCTCCATGCCCATCGCCCAGCCCACGGCCGGCGCGGCCTTGCCGCCGATCTGCTCGAACAGGCCGTCGTAGCGGCCGCCCGCGCACACCGTGCCCTGCGAACCCAGCTGGGTGGTGACGAACTCGAACACCGAGAGGTTGTAGTAGTCCATGCCGCGCACCAGGCGCGGGTTGATGCGGTAGGCGATGCCGTGCGCATCGAGCAGGCCGCGCAGGCGGTTGAAGTGGTCGAGCGACTCGGCACCCAGGTGGTCCATGAGGCGCGGCGCGGCGTTGACCAGGTCCTGCATCGCAGGATTCTTGGTGTCCAGGATGCGCAAGGGGTTGCTGTACAGGCGGCGCTTCGCTTCTTCGTCGAGCTGGTCGGCGTGCGCCTCGAGGTAGGCGATCAGGGCCTGGCGGTGGGCCAGGCGCTCGGGCGGCTGCCCCAGGCTGTTGATCTCGAGCTCGATGCCGGTCAGGCCCAGTTCGGCCCAGAGGTCACAGGCCAGCACGATGAGTTCGGCGTCCACATCCGGGCCGGCGAAGCCCAGGGCTTCCGCGCCGAACTGGTGGAATTGCCGGTAACGGCCGCGCTGCGGTCGCTCGTGCCGGAACATCGGCCCCATGTAGTACAGGCGCTTGCCGCCGTCGTACAGCATCGAATGCTCCAGCGCCGCGCGCACCACACCAGCCGTGTTCTCAGGACGCAGCGTCAGCTGCTCCCCGTTGAGCCGGTCTTCAAAGGAGTACATCTCCTTCTCGACGATGTCGGTCACTTCGCCCAGCCCCCGCACGAACAGCGCCGTGGGTTCGACGATGGGCGTGCGCAGGTTGCGGTAGCCGTAGCGGCGCATCAGCGTGCGCAGGGTGTCTTCGAGCCACTCCCAGTGCGCGGACGCGGGAGGGGCGATGTCGTTCATGCCTTTGACGGCGCTCAGTTTGTCTGCCATGCAATCTTTCGTTCAGCCGTGCGCCCGGCACGGTGGGTGAGCCCACCGCTCAGGGCGTCGTGCCGAATTTCTTCTCGATGTAGTTTTCAACGATCTGCTGGAACTCACGGGCAATGCCGTCGCCCCGCAAGGTCATGGCCTTCTGCCCGTCGATGAAGATCGGGGCGGCGGGTGCTTCGCCGGTGCCGGGCAGGCTGATGCCGATGTCGGCGTGCTTGCTTTCACCCGGGCCGTTGACGATGCAGCCCATCACGGCGACCTTGAGGTTTTCCACGCCGGGGTAGCGCGCGCGCCAGACCGGCATGGAGCCGCGCAGGTAGTCGTCGATCTGCTTGGCCAGCTCCTGGAAGGTGGTGCTGGTGGTGCGGCCACAGCCCGGGCAGGCGGTGACCGACGGCACGAAGGCGCGCATGCCCAGGGCCTGCAGGATCTCCAGCGCGATCACCACTTCCTGCGTGCGCGCTTCGCCCGGTTGCGGCGTGAGCGAGACGCGGATGGTGTCCCCGATGCCCTGCTGAAGCAGCACGGAGAGCGCTGCCGCCGAAGCCACCGCGCCCTTGGTGCCCATGCCAGCCTCGGTCAAACCCAGGTGCAGCGCGTAGTCGCAGCGCTGCGCCAGGGCCTGGTAGACCGCGATGAGGTCCTGCACGCCGCTGACCTTGCAGGACAGCACGATGTTGTTGCCGTTCAGGCCGATCTCTTCGGCCTTGCGAGCGGATTCGAGTGCGGAGGTGATCAGCGCCTCGTACATCACCTGGCGCGCTTCCCACGGGGTGCTGCGGTTCGCGTTCTCGTCCATCAGGCGCGCGAGCAGATCCTGGTCCAGGCTGCCCCAGTTCACACCGATGCGGATGGCCTTGTCGTAGCGCGCGGCGATCTCCACCATCTGCGCGAACTGGCGATCGCCCTTGTCGCCGCGACCCACATTGCCGGGGTTGATGCGGTACTTGGACAGTGCCTCGGCGCAGGCCGGGTGGTCGGTCAGCAGGCGGTGGCCGTTGTAGTGGAAGTCGCCGATCAGCGGGACGTTGATGCCCATGCGATCGAGCTGTTCGCGGATGTAGGGCACGGCCTTGGCGGCCTCGTCGTTGTTGACCGTGATGCGGACCAGCTCGGAGCCAGCCAGCGCGAGCTCCTTGACCTGGATCGCCGTGCCCACGGCATCGGCGGTGTCGGTGTTGGTCATGGACTGCACACGCACCGGCGCATCACCGCCGACGGTGACACGGTGGTCGCCCCAGGCCACCACCCCCTGGCGGGTGCGGCGCGCTCGCGCCGCCGACAGCGGAATCGGTTCACATGACGCGGCGGGGCGCACCAGGGTGTCCATGTTCATTTCACCTCGAATCGGGCGACATTGTTGCGCGCATAGCGCGTCACATCGAACGGCTTGCCGCGCACCGTGACCTGCGCGGCCTCGGCGCGGCCCAGCACCACGGTGTAGGGCGGTGCACTGGAGAAATCGACGGCGTCACCGGCCTGCAGCATGCGCTGGATCACCACGCTGCCCGAGCCATTGACGACCTCCACCCAGGACTCCCCGGTCGCGGCGATGGTGAGCAAACTGCCGGCAGCGGGAGTGGGAGCGGCGGACGCCGCAGCCTCGGGTGGTGTCGATGCCGCTGGCGGCACCACAGGTGCGGTGGAGACCGGTGCTGCCGGGGCCACGGGTGCCGCGCCGTCTGCGCCCGGGAGCGCAGGGGCCGGTGCAGGCTCCTGAGCCGGCACAGGCTCGGTCGCCGCCACGGGCTCCGCCGGCGTTTCGAGTGGCGTGACCACATTGCCCGCCTCGACCGGAGCCGGCTCTTCCGCACGCGGCATGAAGACGATGACCAGGGCGCCGAGCAGCAGCACGATGGCGGCCAGCAGCGCAGGCCGCGAAAGCCAGCTCAGCGGGTTGATCGGTGCCGGGTCGTGCGCCGGTTGGAAAGGCGTGTTGATCGCATGGCGCGAGCCACCCAGCTCGGGAATCACGCTCTGCGGAATCTGTTGCAGGATGGGTGCCGGGTCGATCTTGAGATGGCGGCAGGCGCTGGAAGCCAGTGCGCGCGCGAAGGTCAGATCGGGCAATTCGCTGTAGCGCCCGGCTTCCAGGGCTTCAAGCTTCTTCACCGGCACCTTGAGGGCGGCCGCGAGCGCGGCAATGTGCAAGCCCGCGGCTTCGCGCGCCGCGCGCAGCAGCACCGGGCGCGACCCGCCCTCCATGGCCACGGGGGAACCCTCGTTGGCTGACACCTCATTCATCAAATGCTCTCCGCTGATACGACGCCCATTCGCGCGAGTCCGGATAACGCCGGCTCAGTTGCTGGGCCAGTTGGGCCATGGCCTCGGTGTTGCCCATGCGCTGCTCCACCTTGATGCCCAGCCACAGGGTTTCGGCGTTGGCCAGTTCGCTGTTGTTCAACCGGCGAATGGTGAACTGCGCCTTGGCGTTCTCGCCCCGGCGAAATTGCAGGGTCGCGAGGTTGTAGGCCGTGATGGGATTGCCGGGATCGAGCTCGTAGGAACGGGCCAGGCTGCCCTCGGCTTCTTCAAACTGGGCTGCCCGCACCTGGCAGATGCCCTTGACCATGAGCGTCTTGGCCTGCCCGCCGTACACGGGACTGGCCAGCGCCTGCTGGAACAGCTCGATCGCCTGCGGATAGCGGCCCTGCTGGCACGCGAACAGGCCGTAGTGGTGCAGGACGTCGGGGTCGCGCGGGCTGAGCAGTTGGGCGCGCTTGAAGCTGTCTTCCGCGAGCCGCAGCTCGTTCAAGCGCGCATACACCAGGCCGCGCAGGGTGTAGGCCGGCGCGTAGTTCGGATCGGCTCCCAGTGCCAGCTTGATCTCGTCCAGCGCCACCGTGGTCTGGCCCTGCTCGAAGTAGCCTGAGGCCAGCTCGACCCGGATGCGCGCGCGCTTGCGCGCTTCGGGCTCGTCCGACTCGGTGACCGGTTCGGCACCGGCCGCCACCGCAGCGGCGGTGCTGGCGGGCAAGCCACGCGTCTGTGCGCAGCCTGCCAGCAACATGAGCAGCACGCCCATCCAGAAACTCGTCACCCAACCACGCAGACCCGAGGTTGCGTGGGGCCCGAAGAAACCGGAGCGGATCGCGTGTGTCATGCCTGCCTTTCCTTGTGAACGAAACGGATGGGGCGCTCGGCCGCGGCGCCGCGGCGCTTTGCCAGGCGTTGGGCCGCGTTGGTGCGGTCGAGCACGTCGCCGGCCAGCTGACCGCAGGCGGCATCGATGTCGTCCCCACGGGTCTTGCGCACCGTGGTCACCACACCGCCTTCATTGAGCATCTGCCCGAAACGCTGCACCACCGCGCGCGGCGAGCAGGTCAGGCCGGAGTCGGGGAAGGGGTTGAAAGGAATCAGGTTGATCTTGCACGGCACACCGCGCTCGCCGTGCTGCTTGAGCAAGGCCAGCAGTTCACGGGCGTGCTCGGGCTGGTCGTTCACGCCGTCGAGCATGCAGTACTCGAAGGTGATGAAGTCGCGTGGCGCCGCCGGCAGGTAGCGCAGGCAGGCATCCAGCAGCTCGGCGATGGGGTATTTGCGGTTCAACGGCACGAGGTCGTCGCGCAGGGGGTCGTTGGGGGCGTGCAGCGACACCGCCAGGGCCACCGGGCAATCCTGCGCCAGGCGGTCGATCATCGGCACCACACCGGAGGTGGAGACGGTCACGCGGCGGCGCGAGAGGCCATAGCCGTGGTCATCGAGCATGGCGCGCAGCGCCGGCACCAGCGCGTTGTAGTTCTGCAAGGGTTCGCCCATGCCCATCATGACCACGTTGGTGATCACGCGTTCCCCCCGTTGCAGGTGGCGGCGCAGAAAATGCTCGGCGTGCCAGAGCTGGGCCAGGATCTCACCGGTGGTGAGATTGCGCGAGAAACCCTGGTGCCCCGTGGAGCAGAAGCGGCAACCCACGGCGCAACCGGCCTGTGAGGAGATGCACAGCGTGCCTCGGTCTTCTTCGGGAATGAACACGGTTTCCACCGCATTGCCGTCGCCCACATCGAAGAGCCATTTGATGGTGCCGTCGGCCGAATCCTGGCGCGAGAGCACGGGCAGGTCGGTGATGGCGCAGACGCCGGGCAGCTTCTCGCGCAGGCTGCGCGCGAGATCGGTCATCTGGGTGAAGTCCGACGCCCCTTTTTGGTGGATCCAGCGAAACAGCTGGACGGCGCGAAAGCGCTTCTCGCCCAGCTGCTCGCAAAAGGCGGCCAAACCCTCGAGATCGAAGTCGAGCAGATTGGCCGTCATACCATGATCAACGCGAATAGACGTTGAGACCGGCAAAGAAGAAAGCCACTTCGGCAGCGGCCGTCTCGGGCGCGTCGGAGCCGTGCACGGCGTTGGCGTCGATGCTGTCGGCGAAGTCGGCGCGGATGGTGCCGGCGGCGGCCTTCTTGGGATCGGTGGCGCCCATCAGGTCGCGGTTCTTGGCGATGGCGCCTTCGCCTTCGAGCGCCTGGATCATCACGGGACCGGAGATCATGAAGTCGACCAGGTCCTTGAAGAAGGGACGCTCCTTGTGCACGGCGTAGAAGGCCTCGGCCTCGCCACGCGAGAGGTGGGCCATGCGAGCGGCCACGACCTTCAGGCCGGCGGCTTCAAAACGGGCGTAAATCTGGCCGATGACGTTCTTGGCGACGGCGTCGGGTTTGATGATCGAGAGGGTGCGTTCGATGGCCATAGGAATCCTGAAGTTTTTCGGTTGAATTTGTCGAAGCCCGCAAGGGCCTTACAAAGCCCACGATTCTACATTGCCCGGGTGTCCGTGCCGTGGAGCGTGGGCGTGTGGAACGCCTTTCAGCGCCCGCCCGAACGTCCACCACCCCGGCGGCGGCCACCTCCGGGCGGACCGCCCCGCCCGGCGTCCTGTTCGCGCCGGCGCTGCAGGGCGTCCTGACCGATGTAGCCAAAAGAGGTTTTCATCGGGTCCGGCTGCGAACCCGCACCACCCTGCCCCTTGCCCGGGCCCTTGGCACCGCGCGGCTTGGCGCCCCCTGGCGCCCCGCCCATGCCATAGCCGCTGTTGGTCCGGCGATCGCCGAAACCGGGGCCTTCGGGGCGACTGCCCGGCGGTTTTCCCTGGGTGCGGCCACCCTTGGCGCCTTGTTTGCCGCGCTGGGCCGGGTGCCGGCCGCCGGGGCGCGGGCCGCGCGGTTCGTCGGCCTCTACCAGTCCGGCCGCCGCCGTGAGGCGGGCGATGTCGCGGTCGTCGAGTTCCAGCCACACGCCGCGCTTGAGCCCCCTGGGCAGCATCACGGCGCCATAACGGATGCGGATCAGCCGGCTGACCGCATGGCCGACGGCCTCGAACATGCGGCGCACCTCGCGGTTGCGGCCTTCACCGATCGTCACCCGGTACCAGCAGTTGGCGCCCTCGCCTCCGCCGTCTTCGATGCTGGCGAACTGGGCCACGCCGTCGTCCAGCTTCACGCCGTCGAGCAAACGCTGTTTTTCCTCGTTCGACAAGGCGCCCAGCACGCGCACGGCGTACTCGCGCTGCAGACCGAAGCGCGGGTGCATCAGGCGGTTGGCCAGCTCACCGGAGTTGGTCAGCAGCAGCAGGCCTTCGGTATTGAGGTCCAGTCGACCGACCGACTGCCACTTGCCCTGCATCAGCTTGGGCAGGCGCCGGAACACGGTCGGCCGGTTCTGCGGGTCGTCGTGGGAGACCACCTCCCCCGCGGGCTTGTGATACGCCAGCACGCGCGGCGGCGGCGGCGTCATGCGCACGCGCACCGGCTTGCCATTGACCTTGATGACGTCCCCGAACTGGATGCGCTGCCCGATGTGGGCCGGCTCGCCGTTGACCGAGATGCGGCCCTCCAGGATGAGCTGCTCCATCTCCAGCCGCGAGCCCATGCCCGCCTGCGCCAGCACCTTGTGCAGCTTGGGCGATTCGGCCTGAGGCGCCAGCACGCGCTTGGTCGGCAGCGACTGGTCCTGCTCCTGCTCGGCGTCGAAGGCGCCGCTGACGACGTCGTCGAAGCGCAGGGCTTCAGGGGGCGCCACCGCGGGATCGGCGGGCGGCAACGTCGCGTCGGGGGTCGACTCAGGCGTCGCTGGAGGGGTGTTCGCCGGGTTCATGGTGTTCCTGGGTGGAGGGGGCGCTGGTCTGCGTATCTGGGGTGGGGGTCTCGGCATCGGCCATGGTCTCGACCAGCGCCGGCGCTTCGGACTCGTCGGCCACGTCAGCAGCTTCGGGCGACAGGTTCGACGACAGGGCCTCGAAATCCAGCCGATCCAGGGCCGATTCCTGGATTTCATTGCTCTCGAGCGGGGGCAGCTGATCGAGCGACGACAGGCCCAGATCATCGAGAAACTGGCGCGTGGTGGCGAACAGCGCGGGACGGCCCACGGTTTCGCGGTGGCCGATGACTTCGACCCAGCCCCGGTCTTCCAGCTGCTTGATGATCAGCGAGTTGATGGTCACGCCGCGGATGTCCTCCATGTCGCCCCGGGTCACGGGCTGGCGGTAGGCAATGATGGCGAGCGTCTCCATCGTGGCGCGGCTGTAGCGGGGCGGCTTTTCAGGGTGCAGCCGGTCCAGGTAGGGGCGCAGCTCGGGCCGGCTCTGGAAGCGCCAGCCACTGGCCACCTGCACCAGCTCCACGCCGCGGCCGGTCCACTCCAGCTGCAGGTCGGCCAGCAAGGTCTTGAGCGTGTCCGCCGAGACCTCCGCCTCGAACAGCGCGCCCAGCTCCCGCACGGACAGGGGCTGGGGTGCGCAGATCAACGCCGTCTCGAGGACGCGCTTGGCATCCGTGGTGTTCATGGTGTCAGTCTGTCAAAAACCGGCTTGGGCCGGGGCGGTACAGGGGGTGGGCACAACGCCCGTCACACTCGAACCGGCGAGGACGGCAAAGGCCGTCGGCACGAAACGCCGGGAAAGAACCTGTTGCCTGGCAGGGCCAAAAAGGAGGGGTTCGTGAGGCCGGGGACTCGACTCGTCGCACGGTGGCGTTCACTCGAGGAATCCGCTGCCCGGACCCGGCTCATTGTAGCGGAGGCCGCTGCCGGCCATGGCGGCCAGCAGGTCGGGCGGCGGCGGCGAACGAAACGCCAGCGGCTCGCCGGTGATCGGGTGCCGAAGCGACAAGCGCGCCGCATGCAGGGCCTGGCGATCGATGCCCCACAGGGCCCGGCCGCCATACAGCGTGTCCGCAACCAGGGGATGTCCCAGCCAGGCCATGTGCACCCGGATCTGGTGCGTGCGCCCGGTGTGCAGCTTGCACGCCACCAGGCAGGCCTGATCCGACGTGTCGAGCAGACGGATGGTGGTCTGCGCGGCCTTCCCGATCCCGGTGTCGGGGCGAACGACGGCCATGCGCAGCCGGTTGTGCACGTCGCGTCCGATCGGCTGGTCCACCCCCTTCTCGGCCGCGCCCTGCCAGCGCCCATGAGCCAGGGCCAGGTACTGGCGGTTCACCTCGCGCGCGGCGATGGCGCGCACGAGCGCCTCCACGGCCTGGCGCGATTTGCCCACGAGCATGAGCCCCGAGGTGTCCTTGTCGAGCCGGTGCACGATGCCGGCGCGCGGCAGCGAGGCCGCGCCGGCGTGGTGCGCTAGCAGGCCGTTGAGCAGGGTGCCCGTCCAGTGCCCGGCCGCCGGGTGCACCACCAGCCCGGCGGGCTTCTGGATCACCAGCAGGTCGGCGTCTTCATACACGACATCCAGCGCCATCGCCTGCGGCACGAAGGCCTGCGCCTGCTGCGTGGGTCGCAGCTCCACCGCCAGCCGGTCGCCGGCCGCGATGCGGGCGGAGGGCTTGCGCAAGGCGGTGCCGCGCATCTCCACGGCCCCGTCGACCATCAGCTGCTGCAGGTAGGAGCGCGAGAACTCGGGGATCAATTGCGCCAGCGCGCGATCGATGCGCCAGCCGTGCATGTCCGCAGGCACTTCGCAGACCCGCGTTTCCACTTCCGGCGCCAGTTCGTCCAGCACCGCGCCACCCTCCATGTCCGGGCCCGGCATGGAACCGGTTGTCACATCCCCCGTCGATATAATTTGCGAAGCCAAGTCTATTGTTCCGTTGTAAAGGTGCGCCCGTGAAGTTGACGTCCAGATTATCGGCTGTGCCCCTGTGCGCAATGGCCTCGGCGCTGGTGCTCAGTGCCTGCAGCACGACCCCCGTGGATGAAACGGCGGGCTGGAGCCCCAACCGCATCTACAGCGAAGCCACCGAAGAGCGCGCCGCCGGCAACTACGAGAAGTCGGTGACGCTGTACGAAAAGCTCGAAGGCCGTGCCGCCGGTACCCCGCTGGCTCAGCAAGCCCAGCTCGACAAGGCCTATGCCCAGTACAAGGCGAGCGAACAAGCCCAGGCCCTCGCCACCCTGGACCGGTTCCAGAAGCTCCATCCCACCAGCCCGGCGATGGACTATGCCCTGTACCTCAAGGGGCTGGTGAACTTCAACGACAACCTCGGCCTCTTCGGCTCGCTGGCGCGCCAGGACCTCTCCGAGCGCGACCAGAAAGCCGCCAAGGAATCGTTCGGCGCCTTCCGCGAGCTCGTCACCCGCTTTCCGGATTCCCGCTACAGCCCCGACGCCCGCGACCGCATGACGTACATCGTCAATTCGCTGGCCCAGTACGAGGTGCATGTGGCGCGCTACTACCACAGCCGTGGCGCCTACGTGGCGGCCATCAACCGCGCCCAGACCGCCTTGACCGACTACGTCAACGCCCCGGCCCTGGAAGAAGCGCTGTTCATCATGCTGCGTTCCTACGATGCCCTCGGGCTGACCCAACTGCGCGACGACACCCGCCGCGTGATGCAGACCAGCTACCCGAACAGCGAGTACCTGAGCCAGGGTTTCAAATCCAAGGACGATCCTTGGTGGAAGATCTGGTAAGCACCAGCGCATCGAGGCCGGCCTCCATGTCAGTCTCGTCCACCAGCCGGCGCATCGCCGGCAAGGCCTCCAGCAAGCGGTTGCCGTAAGACCGCGTGATCAGGCGCCGGTCGCCGATCACGAGAATCCCCTGGTCGGTCTCGGCGCGGATCAGGCGCCCCGCCCCCTGCTTGAGCGCCATGGCGGCTTCGGGCAGGAAGGCATCGTTGAACGCACTCAGGCCCTGGGCCTCCAGGCGCTGACCGCGCGCCTGCATCAAGGGATCGTCCGGCGGCGCAAAAGGCAGCTTGTCGATCACCAGCAGCTGCAACGCGTCGCCGGCCAGATCCACCCCCTCCCAGAACGACGCCGACGCCACCAGCACCGACGGCTCGCTTCCCTCGCGGAACCGGGCCAACAGCGCGCGCTTGGACAGGCGCCCCTGGGCCAGCACCCGAAGCGGTGCGCAGCGGCCCTGCGCCACCAGCCCCTGCAGGTGCTCGGCCATGCGCGATGCGGCCTTCAGCGTGGTGGTCAACACCAGGGTGCGGCCACCCAGGCGCGAAGCCCAGCGCGCCACCGCATCGGCCAGCGCGGGGGTGTGCGAGGCATCGGCGGGCTCGGGCAGGTCGTGCGGCACATACAGGGCCGCCTGGGTCGCATGGTCGAACGGGCTGGGCACGCGCAGCGTTTGCAGGCCCAGCGCATCCAGCCCGAGGCCCCGGGTGAACCAGCTCAGTTCCGCATCATCACCGAGTGTGGCCGACGAGAACACCCAGCTGCGTCGGCCAGGAGCTTCGTCCAGCAAGGACTGGAACAGACGGGAACTGTCGGGCGGTGCGCAGACGATGCGCCAATGCCGGCCCTCCCCCCACTCCACCCACCTCACCATCTCGGACGCTTGCGCGGCCGACGGACCGAAGCCCATATCGTCCCAGACGGTCTGCAGAGCCTGCACGCGCACGCGCAGCCGTTCGAGCTCGGCGGCGGCTTGAGCCGTCGCGGTGAGCGCCGCCAGAGCGGCCGCCAGCGCCTGCCCCAGATTGGCGATGCCGCGCTGCCAGGCGAGCGTGTCGACACCCTCGGGCGCCGCGCCGTGCCAGCGATGCCGGCCACCGCTGGCGCTGGCCTGCCGCGGCAGCGCCGCCATGGCACGCGAGGCCTGTTCGATCGCCAGCGCCAGGTGCGCCCAAGGCCGTTGGCCACGGGCCCATTGCGCGCCCTGGGTGGCGAGGTCGCGCGCCAGCTCACGCAGCTGCCCCGCACCCAGCGTTCGCCCCAGAAAGGGAATGCCGGTGTCGTTCAACTGGTGCGCTTCGTCGAACACCACCACATCGGCTGCGGGCAGCAGCGAGGCCACCCCCGTCTCCAGCAGCAACTGATCGGAGAAGAACAGGTGGTGGTTGATCACCACCCACTCGGCCTGCAAGGCCTCGCCGCGCGCGCGGTTGACATGGCATTCGCCATGGCGCGGGCAGCTGGCGCCCAGGCAGTTGTCTCGCGTGGACGTGATCAGCGGACGCAGCGGCGAGCGCTCGTCCAGAGCCTCCAGCTCGGCCAGGTCGCCGCTGCGTGACCGGTGGGCCCAATGCAGCACCTGGGTCAGCCCGGCAGAGATGGCCGGATCGCGCGGACCGGCCGACGCCGGCCCGTGCAAGGCCTGCTCCAGCCGATGCAGGCACACATAGCTCGAGCGCCCCTTGAGCAGGGCCACCCGGACCGGCAGCCCGAGCGCGCGAACGACGGCGGGAATGTCGCGAGCGAACAGCTGGTCCTGCAGCGCCTGGGTGGCGGTGGACAACAGGGCGCGCCGTCCGCTCAGCAACAGGGGCACGAGGTAGGCAAAGGTCTTGCCCACCCCCGTGCCGGCCTCGACGGCCAGACCGTGCCCGTTTTCGATGGCCCGGGCCACGGCGGCGGCCATGTCCAGCTGCCCCTGGCGCGGGCGCAGATGGCCGTGCGCGCGTGCCAACGGCCCGTCGGCGGCGAACGCGGCCGCAACGCCGTTTTCAAGCTCGCTCAAGCCGACTCCCACCCGCGCCGGGCGCCGTTGAGCAGGCCCACGCCGCCGGACGGCGGACCGGCGCGCAAGGGTTCACGGTTTCGGCCTCTGCCGGGCTTCGCGCAGCACAGATGTGGATACCATTGCACCCATTTCCCCACCCGCACAGACCGCCCCGCACATTCATGTCCAAAGGCTACCGCATCCAGGCGTCCACCGGCATCCACCGGGGCGACCGCGATTACCAGCAAGACCAGGTCAGCCTGCTGCACCATCCGCGCCACGGCACCTGTCTGCTGGCGGTGCTGGCCGACGGAATGGGTGGTCGCAGCGGCGGGCGCAAAGCCTCGGACCAGGTGATGCTCACGGCCCGGCAGCTGTTCGACCGCTACGACCCGGAGACGGACGATGCCGCCGCGCTGCTGCGCCAGATCGTCGAGGAATCCCATCTGGTCATCAAGCTCACGGCCGTCTCCGCCGAGCAGGAGCCGCACAGCACCATCGCCGCGTTCCTGATCAACCCGGGCGGCGACAGCCACTGGGTGCACGCGGGCGACTCGCGCATCTACCACTTCCGCAACGGTCGGATGGTCTTCCGCACCATGGACCATTCCTATGTGCAGACGCTGGTCAACCAGGGCGAGATCAGCGAGGAGGAAGCGCTGGACCACCCGCACGCCAACATCCTGATGGGTTGCCTGGGCACGGAGAACGACCCGCCGGTGGACCTGCATGTGGTGCCTCAGCTGAGCGCGGGTGACGCGATCATGGCCTGCAGCGACGGCATCTGGCACTACTTCACCCCGGAAGAACTGGCCAGCACCATCGCCATGCTCTCGCCCCGCGAGGCCTGTGAGTTTCTGATCCAGAAGGCCCGCTCCCGCGCCAAAGGCATGGGCGACAACCTCTCGATCACCATCGTCAAGCTCGACCCGCTGGGCTGAGGCCGGGTTCCATCAGGTCAGGCCGGTATCCACCAACCGGTGCTCCAGCGACAGGAATTCCTGTGACTGCATCTCGGTCAGCCGCGAGACAGTGCGCGGGAACTCGTGCGACATCGGCCCTTCCTGGTACAGCTGCTCGGGCGGTACCGCCGCCGACATCACCAGCTTGACGCGCCGGTCGTACAGCACGTCCACCAGCCAGGTGAAGCGCCGCGCTTCCGATGCCTGGCGCACCGACATCTGCGGCACGTTCGACAACATCAGCGTGTGGAACTGCGAGGCGATTTCGAGGTAGTCGTTCTGCGAACGCGGGCCGCCGCAGAGCGTGCGGAAGTCGAACCAGATCACGCCGCCCGCGCGCCGCAAGGCCTGGATCTGCCGCGCTTCGATGTGCATCACGGCGTCCTGGTCCCCCATCTCGGCCAGCTCCTGGAAGGTGGTCTCCATCGCCTCGTCGGCCTGCGGTCCCAGCGGCCAGTGGTAGAGCTGGATGTGGTTGAGCGTGCGCTGGCGGTAGTCGGTGCCGTTGTCCACATTCAGCACCTCCAGCCGCTGCTTGAGCAGCTCGATCGCCGGCAGGATGCGATCGCGGTGCAGCCCGTCGGGGTAGAGGTCGTCGGGACGGAAATTGGACGTGGTGACGAATCCCACGCCCGCCTTGAACAGCGCGTCCAGCAGGCGGTGCAGGATCATGGCATCGGTCACGTCCGCCACGTGGAACTCGTCGAAGCAGATGAGCTTGTAGCGCTTGGCGATGCGCGCACCCAGTTCGTCCAGCGGGTTCACCGTGCCCTGCAGCTCGCGCAGTTCACGGTGCACCTCGCGCATGAACTCGTGGAAGTGCAGCCGCGTCTTGCGCCGCAGCGGCACCGCCTCGAAGAAGCACTCCATGAGGAAGCTCTTGCCCCGGCCCACGCCGCCGTACATGTACACGCCGCGCGGAATCTCGGGGTTGACGAAGAGCTTTTTCAGCGAGTTCGAGCGCTTCTGCTTGTACACCGCCCATTCGGACGCGCAACGCTCCAGCGCGTCAATGGCGCGCTGTTGCGCGGGGTCCGTCGTGTAGCCGCGCTCTTTGAGCGCGGCCTCGTACCTGCTGCGAACGCTCAAGATCGGCGCTTCAGAAGTTCAGCGTGCGCTTGTCCACCGCCAGCGCGGCTTCCTTCGTCGCTTCCGAGAGCGAAGGGTGGGCGTGGCAGATGCGCGCGATGTCTTCGGCGCTGGCCTTGAACTCCATCGCGACCACGGCCTCGGCGATCAGTTCACTGGCCATGGGGCCCACGATGTGCACGCCCAGGATTTCGTCGCTGGTCGCATCGGCCAGGAACTTCACCATGCCGGTGGTGTCGCCCAGCGCCCGCGCGCGGCCGTTGGCCAGGAACGGGAAGGTGCCGGCCTTGTACTTCACACCGTCGGCCTTGAGCTGCTGCTCGGTGCGGCCCACCCACGCGATCTCGGGGCTGGTGTAGATCACCCAGGGGATGGTGTTGAAGTTGACGTGCCCGTGCTGGCCGGCGATGCGCTCGGCCACGGCCACGCCCTCTTCTTCCGCCTTGTGCGCCAGCATGGGGCCACGCACCACGTCGCCCACCGCCCACACGCCCTTGAGGCTGGTGCGGCACTCGTCGTCCACCACGATGGCGCCGCGCTCGTCGAGCTGCAGGCCCACGGCTTCGGCGTTGAGGCCGATGGTGTTGGGCACGCGGCCGATGGAAACGATCAGCTTGTCGGCATCGATGCTTTGCGCCTCGCCCTTGGCGTTGGTGTAGGCCACGCTCACGCCCTTCTTGCCGGTCTTGATGTCACCGACCTTCACGCCCAGTTCGATCTTCAGGCCCTGCTTGTCGAACGCCTTCTTGGCTTCCTTGGCGATCTGCTCGTCCACCGCGCCCAGGAAGGTCGGCAGACCTTCGAGGATGGTCACGTCGGAGCCCAGGCGGCGCCAGACCGAACCCATTTCGAGGCCGATCACGCCGGAGCCGATCAGCACCAGTTTCTTGGGCACTGCGCCGATGCGCAGGGCGCCGTCGTTGGACAGCACGGTCTCTTCGTCGAACGGCACGCCGGGCAACGCGCGGGCGTTGGAGCCCGTGGCCAGGATGATCTGCTGGCCGGTGATGACTTCTTCCTTCGCGCCAGTCACCTGGATCTCGTAGCCGGCTTCGACGGCCTTCACGAACGAGCCGCGGCCGTGGAAGAAGGTGACCTTGTTCTTCTTGAACAGGTACAGGATGCCGTCGTTGTTCTGCTTCACCACCGTGTCTTTGCGGCCGACCATCTTGGCGATGTCGATCTTCACGTTGGTGGCGCTGATGCCGTGATCAGCGAAATGGTGGTTGGCGTGGTCGAAGTGCTCGGACGATTGCAGCAGCGCCTTGCTGGGAATGCAACCGACGTTGGTGCAGGTGCCGCCCGGTGCCGGACCGCCGGCGGCGTTCTTCCACTCGTCGATACAGGCGACCTTGAAGCCGAGCTGTGCCGCACGGATGGCGGCGATGTAGCCGCCGGGGCCGCCGCCGATCACGACGACGTCAAAGGATTGGGACATGTTGTGTTCCTGAATTCAAAGGGCCAACGCCCCTGGCGGGGCGTTGGCGGGATAGCTTGCGGATCAGATGTCGAACAGCAGGCGGGCGGGATCTTCCAGCGCTTCCTTCATCGCCACCAGACCCAGCACGGCTTCACGACCATCGATGATGCGGTGGTCATAGGACATGGCGAAGTAGTTCATCGGACGCACGACCACCTGGCCGTTTTCCACCATGGCGCGGTCCTTGGTGGCATGCACGCCCAGGATGGCCGACTGCGGCGGGTTGATGATGGGGGTGGACATCATCGAGCCGAAGGTGCCGCCGTTGGAGATGGAGAACGTGCCGCCGGTGAGGTCGTCCAGGCCCAGCTTGCCGTCCTTGGCCTTCTGGCCGAACTCGGCGATCTTCTTCTCGATCTCGGCGAAGCTCATCTGGTCCGCGTTGCGCAGGATGGGCACCACCAGGCCGCGGGGCGAACCGACGGCGATACCGATGTCGAAGTAACCGTGGTAGACGATGTCGTTGCCGTCGACCGAGGCGTTGAGGATCGGGTACTTCTTGAGCGCATGCACAGCAGCCTTCACGAAGAAGCTCATGAAGCCCAGCTTGACGCCGTGTTCCTTCTCGAACTTCTCCTGGAACTTCTTGCGCATCTCCATCACGGGCGCCATGTTCACTTCGTTGAACGTGGTCAGGATGGCGTTGGTCGATTGCGACTGCAGCAGGCGCTCGGCCACGCGGGCGCGCAGGCGGGTCATGGCCACGCGCTCTTCAGGGCGGTCACCCAGGTCAGGCGCCACCACGGGCACCTGCGGCAGCACCTTGGTGGGCGCGCCGGTGGGGATCGCCACGGGCGCCGCCACGGCGGCCTTGGGGGCGGCCACGGCCGACAGCACGTCGCCCTTGGTCACGCGACCGTCCTTGCCGGTGCCGGCGACCGAGCCGGCGGCCAGGTTGTTGTCGGCCATCAGCTTGGCGGCGGCGGGCATGGCCACACCGGCCTTGGACTGGGACGTGGCCGCAGCGGCTGCGGCCGGCGCGGCGGCAGGGGCCGCGGGTGCGGCGGCGGGTGCGGGTGCGGCCGTGCCGGCGACGGCAGCGGTGTCGATGCGAGCGATCAGCTGATCGGCGGCCACGGTGGCGCCGTCGCCCTGGACCAGCTCGACCAGCACGCCGGCGGCGGGTGCGGGCACTTCGAGCACGACCTTGTCGGTTTCGATTTCGATCAGGATTTCGTCGGCGGCGACGGCCTCGCCGGCCTTCTTCTTCCATGCCAGCAGGGTGGCTTCAGCCACCGATTCGGACAGTTGCGGGACTTTGACTTCTACGATTGCCATGAGTGTTCTACCTGGTTTTCTGTGGGGTGCGTCGGACGGGCCGGTCGCAGGACGTCATCGCCTGCAGACCGGCTCGGGTCCGCTCAATTCACTTGGTGAGAATGAAGCCCTTGAGCTTGCCGAAAGCAGCTTCGATCAAGGTCTTCTGCTGCTCCTGGTGGAGGTGGGCATAACCCACGGCCGGCGACGCGGAGGCTGCGCGCCCGGCGTAGCCCAGCTTCTGGCCTTCGAGCATGTTCTCGTGGATGTAGTGCTGCACGAAGAACCAGGCGCCCTGGTTCTGCGGTTCGTCCTGGCACCAGACGATGTCGGTCGCGTTGGGGTACTTGCGCAGCTCGGCGCCGAACACCTTGTGCGGGAACGGGTACAGCTGCTCCACGCGCACGATCGCCACGTCGTCCGAGCCGCGCTCTTCGCGCTTCTTGACGAGGTCGTAGTACACCTTGCCCGAGCAGCAGATGACGCGCTTGACCTTCTCGGCCTTCTTCACGACATCGGCGTTCTGCTCCGGGATCACGGTCTGGAAACCGCCCTTGGTGAACTCGGACAGCGGCGAGGTCGCGTCCTTGTTGCGCAGCAGCGACTTGGGCGTGAAGATGATCAGCGGCTTGCGCAGCCCACGGATCATCTGGCGGCGCAGCACGTGGAAGATCTGGCTCGCGGTGGTGGGCTGCACGACCTGCATGTTGGTGTCGGCGGCCAGCTGCATGAAGCGCTCCAGGCGAGCGGAGCTGTGCTCCGGGCCCTGGCCTTCGTAGCCGTGCGGCAGCATCATCGTGATGCCGTTGACGCGGCCCCACTTCACTTCGCCGGAGGCGATGAACTGGTCGATCACGACCTGCGCACCGTTGACGAAGTCGCCGAACTGGGCTTCCCAGATCACCAGCGTGTTCGGATCGTTCGAGGCATAGCCGTATTCGAAACCGAGCACGGCCTCTTCGGACAGGATGGAGTCGATCACCACGAACGGAGCCTGGTTGTCGGCCACGTTCTGCAGCGGCACGTAGATGCCCTCGTCGTACTTCTCGCGGTTCTGGTCGTGAATGACGGCGTGGCGGTGCGTGAACGTGCCGCGGCCGCAATCCTCACCCGAGAGGCGCACGGGGAAGCCACTGGCCACCAGCGAGGCGAACGCCATGTGCTCGCCCATGCCCCAGTCCACCGGAATGTCGCCACGGCCCATGGCCGCGCGATCGGCATACACCTTCTTCACCAGCTGGTGCGGGGTGACGTTGTCCGGAATCGTGGTCAGTCGATCCGACAGGCGCTTCCATTCGGCCATGGGAATGGCCGAGTCCGCGCTGTCGGTCCACTTCTTGCCCAGGTACGGGCTCCAGTCCACGGCGAACTTGCTCTTGAAGTTGGTCAGCACCGGGTCCACGGTGTGGCGACCGGCGTCCAGGGCGGCGCGGTAGGCCTTGACCATGTCGTCGCCCAGCGTCTCGCCCAGGCCTTGCGCGGCCAGCTTGTCGGCGTACAGCTTGCGCGTGCCGGGGTGGGCCGCGATCTTCTTGTACATGAGCGGCTGCGTCAGGCTCGGGGTGTCCTGTTCGTTGTGGCCGAGCTTGCGGAAGCACACGATGTCAACCACCACGTCCTTCTGGAAGGTCATGCGGAAATCAAGCGCGAGCTTGGTGGCGAACACCACGGCTTCGGGATCGTCGCCGTTGACGTGCAGCACCGGCGCTTCGATCATCTTCACGACGTCCGAGCAATACAGCGTGGAACGGCTGTCACGCGGGTCGGAGGTGGTGAAACCAATCTGGTTGTTGATCACCAGGTGCACCGTGCCGCCGGTGGAATAACCACGGGTTTCGGCCAGCGCCAAGGTTTCCATCACCACGCCCTGGCCGGCGAAGGCGGCGTCGCCATGCACCAGCACGGGCAGCACCTGCTTGCCCAGGGGGTCGCCACGGCGGTCCATGCGGGCGCGCACGGAGCCTTCCACCACCGGGTTCACGATTTCCAGGTGCGAGGGGTTGAACGCCAGCGAGAGGTGCACCGGGCCGCCGGGGGTGGTCACGTCGGAGCTGAAGCCCTGGTGGTACTTCACGTCACCGGAGGGCAGTTCTTCGGGGGCGGTGTGGTCGAACTCGGCAAACAGGTCCTTGGGCATCTTGCCCAGGGTGTTGACCAGCACGTTCAGGCGCCCACGGTGCGCCATGCCGATCACGATTTCCTGGACGCCGATCTGGCCGGCCTGGGTGATCAGTTCGTCCATCGAGGCGATGAAGCTCTCGCCGCCTTCCAGCGAGAAGCGCTTCTGGCCCACGTACTTGGTGTGCAGGAAGCGCTCCAGGCCTTCGGCCGCCGTCAGGCGGTCGAGGATGTGCTTCTTCTTGTCGGCATTGAAGACGGGCTTGGTGCGCGTGGCTTCCAGGCGCTCCTGCCACCAGCGCTTCTGGCTCTGGTCGGTGATGTACATGTACTCGGCACCGATGGTGCCGCAGTACGTCTCGCGCAAGGCGTTGAGCAACTCGCGCAAGGACATGGTTTCCTTGCCGAAGAACGTGTTGCTGGTGTTGAACACGGTCTCGAGGTCGGCGTCGGTGAAGCCGTAGAACGAGAGTTCGAGTTCGGGAATGTGGTCACGCTCGGCGCGCTTGAGCGGGTCGAGATCGGCCCAGCGGGCGCCGACGTTGCGGTAGGCGGCAATGAGCTGCTGGACGGCGGTGCGCTTGCGGGCGAGTTCGGAATCGGCGCCAGCGGCGACGACCACCTTGGTGCCGCCCTGCTTGGCGCGCTCGGCGAAGGCATTGATGACGGGCTGGTGCGGGACGTCGCGGGCGTCGGAGCCATCACCGGCGGGGACGTTCTGCAGCGCGTCGAAGTAGCCGCGCCAGTTGTCAGGGACGCTACCGGGATTGTCCAGGTAGTTTTCGTACATCTCTTCCACGTACGGCGCGTTGCCGCCGAAGAGGTACGAGTTGCCGTTGTAGGCAACATAGACGTTGCCCCCGTTCGATTGGGAATCGCTCATAAATCCGCTGACCTCCGTTTCCCTTGGGGAAACATAAGCTGGTTAAGACAACCTTCCGCGGCACGGCTGAACCGTTAGGCGGATGCGACAGTGACTGTGGAAGGACCTGACTGCAGCCCGCGATTGTGCCACCGCGAGAACAGCCCTGTGTAAAAAGATGCGTTGCGCGCGCCGTTGGTCAGGACGAGGCGCGGGGCGACAGGCGCTCGGATGCGGGCACCGAGCTCGGCTCGTCCATCTCGATCGCGATCTGGGTGCAGACCGTGCGGCACAGCGTCACGGCCTTTTCGCTCTGCACGCGGTAGATGACCTGGGTGCCGTCCTTGCGTTTGGCCAGCACGCCCGCCCGGTAAAGCAGGTTCAGGTGCTGGGACAGATTCGGCTGGGTGGTGTCGATTTCCTGCAACAGCTGGGAAACCGACTTCTCCTTGTCGCAAAGCGCGCTGAGGATGCGCAGCCGCATGGGGGTGGCGAGCACGCCGAAGAGTTCGGCCGCGAGTTCAAACACGCGGACTTTTTCCACTTGGCCTTCGGACGCGATCATCTGTTCCATGGCGGTCGTTGCTCGTGTAAATATAAGCATGAATTGTACTTACAAAAGCCGAAAGCCACCATGGCTTGAGAGGCGAAACCCCGAGGCCGGCGGGGCCCCGGTGTCAGGCCAGCAAATCCTTGATCTGCTGCAGCGCGGCGGGATCGTCCATGGTGGTGAGATCCCCCGGATCGCGGCCTTCGCACACCGCCTGGATGGCGCGGCGCAGCAGCTTGCCGCTGCGCGTCTTGGGCAACACGGTCACGAAGCGCACCCGCGCCGGGCGGGCCACGGCCCCCAGTTGCTCGTCCACCCGCTTCATGATCTCGCCCTCCAGCTTGAGCCTGGAGGCGTCATCGACCAGTCCGGACGTGTCTTTCGCCACCACGAAGGCCATGGCAACCTGTCCCTTGAGCTGGTCGGCCACGCCCACCACCGCCACCTCCGCCACGTTGGCGTGGCTGGAAATGCTCTCCTCGATCTCCCGCGTGCCCAGGCGGTGGCCCGCCACGTTGATCACGTCGTCGGTGCGACCAAGGATGTAGAAATACCCGTCCTGGTCGCGGATGCCCCAGTCGAAGGTGCTGTAGACCAGTTTGCCCGGAATGCTCTTCCAGTAGGTGTTGATGAAGCGCGCGTCGTCCCTCCACACCGTCTGCATGAAACCGGGCGGCGTGGGCCCCTCGATCACCACCACCCCCTTCTCATCGGCACCGGTGAGCTCTTCACCCGTGGACTCGTGCAGGAGCTTGACGCGGTAGCCGTACATCGGGACGCCCGGGCTGCCGAACTTGCTGGGCTTTTTCTCGACCCCGTTGGCGATGGTCAGGATGGGCCAGCCGCTCTCGGTCTGCCAGTAGTTGTCGATGATGGGCACGCCCAGGCTGTCACTGATCCAGCGCGCCGTCGGTTCGTCCAGCGGCTCGCCGGCAAGGAACAGCGCCTTGAGGCTGGAGAGGTCGTATTGCTTCAGGTACGCGGGGTCCTGCTTCTTGAGGACACGCACTGCGGTCGGCGCGCTGAACATCACCGTCACCTTGTACTTTTCGACCAGCCGCCACCAGATGCCGCCATCGGGCCGGATCGGCAAGCCTTCGTAGAGGATGGTGGCCATGCCGGCGATCAGCGGGCCGTAGACGATGTAGCTGTGCCCCACCACCCAGCCGATGTCGCTGGTGGAGAAGTAGGTCTCACCCGCCTCGCCCATGAAGATGTGCTTCATGCTCGCGGCCAGCGCCACCAGGTAACCGCCGGTGTCGCGCTGCACGCCCTTGGGCTTGCCCGTGGTGCCGCTGGTGTAGATCGTGTAGCTGATCGCGGTCGATTCCATCCACTCGCAGGGCACCTGGGCGTTCAGGTGCTGCTCCCGCAAGGCGGCGTAGTCGTGGTCGCGTCCGGGCACCAGGCTCATCGGTGCCAGGCCCCGGTTGACCAGGACCACCGAGGCCGGCTTGTGGCTGGACAGGCGGATGGCCTCGTCCAGCAGCGGCTTGTACTCGACCACCTTGCCGCCGCGCGAGCCCGCGTCGGCGCTCACGATGGCCACGGGCGAGGCATCGTCGATTCGGTTGGCCAGCGAGTGGCTCGCGAAACCGCCGAACACCACCGAGTGAATGGCACCGATGCGCGCGCAGGCCAGCATGGCGAAGGTGGCTTCGGGAATCATGGGCATGTAGATCAGCACCCGATCCCCCTTCTTCACCCCCTGCCCCAGCAACACCGCGGCCATGCGCTGCACCTCGGCATGCAGCTCGCGGAAGCTGTAGGTGCGCTCGGTGTCGGTCTCGGTCGACACGTAGATCAGCGCGTTGTGATCGGCGCGGTCTTTCAGGTGGCGGTCCACCGCGTTGTGGCACAGGTTGGTCAACCCGCCCTCGAACCAGTGCGCGAACGGTGGGTTGTCGTGGTTGCACACCCGGTCGAAGGGCTTGTGCCAATCCACCAGCGCGGCCTGTTCGGTCCAGAAGGCATCGCGGTCTTCGATGGAACGGCGGTAGAACTCGGCGTAGCCCTGATTCATGAATGTCTCCTGCAGCAGATGGACCCAAAAGTCGTGCACTAAAGTGAATTCATAATTATGTTGAGCCCGCTTGCGCGAGGCTGACACGGCGCAAGGACACCGCCCTGCGCCGCTGCACGCTTCTCTTATTTGATCAAGGCCTGGATCTCGCGGAACGCGGGGTGCTCGGCCGTGCGCAGCCACTCGAAGGCCACCATCTCGGTGGTCACCAGCTCGGCGCCCGCGCCGGCCAGACGGTCGAATGCCGCATCGCGGTTGCGCTCGGTGCGCGAGCCGCAGGCGTCCGTCACCACCCAGACGTCGAACTCCTGCTCGATCAGCTCCAGCGCGGTCTGCAGCAGGCAGACATGGGCCTCGCAGCCGGCCACGACCACGGTCTGGCGCTCCGCCGCAGGCGCCGCCGCTGGCTTCTGCAGGTGCTTGGGCAGGCTGCGCGCATTGCCGGACGCCTGCTGACGCACGGGAGGCCTCAGCCAGTCGGCCAGGCCATCGGACACAGCACCGAAGTGCATCTTGGCCAGGGTTCTCTGGCAGAGCTCCCTCAGCTCGGGCGGGTTGGGCCCCAGCTTTTCAGGGTTCTGCTCGGTGCCCCAGGTGGGCACCTTCAGCACACGGGCCATGCGCGCCAGGCGCACGGCATTGGCCACCACCTGCGGGCCTTCAAAGATGGCAGGCATCAGGCGGTCCTGGTAGTCCACCAGCACGAGTTGGGAATCGGCGGCATCCAGCAGCATCGGTTTGTCTTTCAGGTCAGGGGCTTCGGGAAGAAGCGGGGATTTTCGCAGGCCGCGCCACCGTGACCGTGCGGGGTCTCAAGCACCGAACAGATCGGCCTGCCCCGGCTCAGCGGTGGCAGCGCCATCGCCCGGGTTCAGCCGCGCCACCAGTTGATCCAGGTACGCCTGAAACAGCAGCTCGGGAGACTGCCCGAACATGCGGATGCGGCCCGTGTGCTGCAACAGCAGCAGGCCGACCCCATGGGCGAAAAGCGCGGTGTTCTCGCGCAACGCAGCTTCCGGCGACAGGCCCATCGACTGCAAGGCCTGCTCGCAGGGGAACAAAGCGTCGTGCAGGCGATTGTTGAGCTGCTGGTTCAGCTCACTGGTCAGGCCCCGTGGCGCCAGCCCATGCACCAGGTAAAAGCCCAGGTCCAGATCGCGCGGGTTGCGGGCATAGAAGCCGAACCAGGCCTGCGCCTTGGCCGCCAGCACCCCATGGGGCTGCGGCTTGTGCGGCCTGGCGCTCGCCACTTCCTGGTTGAGTCGCTCCAGCGATTCCGCCAGCAACGCCGCGTAGATCGCCTCCTTGCTCTCGAAGTAGCTGTAGATCGCACCCGGCGTGTAGGCCGCGCGCTTGGCGATCTCCCGGATGCTGGCGCCCTCCACCCCCTTCTCCGCGAAGACGCTGCGCGCCGCCTCGAGCACCAGGGCGCGGCGGGAATCCGACTGCGCGGCCTGCCGCAACTGCCGTTGCCGCAGTTGCTCGCGCGCCGCTTCGGCATCGGCTTCCGACGGCACCGGGATGAGCTCATGCAAATGGACGTCCATGTGAGCAGATTATCGCCACATCAAACGTCAGACCAAAAAATGAACACTTGAATAATTTATTGAACGTTGTTTAAATATTAATGCGAAGGGCAAAAATTTCCACCGAAGCCAGTCAAATCAACAGGAGTCACCCCATGAACACCCAAGCTCACCCACCGGCACTCATGAGCGGCCAGGATTTCCGCGACTCCCTCCGTCAGCGCCGACCCAGGGTGTTCGTGGACGGGCGGGCCGTGGACAGCGTGGCCGACGACCCCGCCCTGCAACCCGGCATCAACGCCATCGCCCTGACCTACGACCTGGCGCTCCAGACCCGGTACGCGCCCCTGATGACCGCGGTCCAGCAGACGAGTGGCCGCACCGTCAACCGCCTGAGCCACATCAACACCAGCAGCGGCGATCTGCTCAACAAGCTGGAAGCGGTGCGCCTGGTGTGCCAGGAAACCGGTTGTGCCCAACGCTACCTCACGCACGACGCGCTCAACGCCATCGGCCAGGTGTCGGCCCGCATCGATGACGCACGCGGCAGCAAGGAGCACACCGAACGCTTTCTGAACTACCTGCACCGCGTGCAGGACCAGGACCTGACCCTGGGCGTGGCCATGACCGACGCCAAGGGCGATCGCAGCCGACGCCCGTACGAGCAGGCCAATGTGGACAGCTACGTCCACGTGGTGGAGAAGAACGCCAGGGGCATCGTCATCAGCGGCACGAAGGCCATCGTCACCGGAGCCCCGTACGTGCACGAGCTGCTCGTCATGCCCTGCCGCCAGATGGGCCGTGAAGACGCCGACTTCGCCGTCTGCTGCGCCGTGCCCATCGACGCCCCCGGCCTGACCATCGTCGCGCGGCCTGCCGGTCGACCGGGCGAAAAAGTGGAGCACGGGGAAGCCCTGTTCAGCCGCAAGTACGGGCAAAGCACGGGCGTCTGCATCTTCGACCGGGTGTTCGTGCCCTGGGACGACGTGTTCTACGCCGGCGAGTGGGAGCACTCCAGCCACCTCACCTACAGCTACGCCACCCACCACCGCCACACCTGCATCGGCGCGCGGGCGGGCTTCGGCGACCTGCTCATCGGCGCCGGGGCGCTCATGTGCGAAGCCAACGGCTTCGACCCGGGCCGGGAAACCCACTTGCGCGAACAGATGGTGGAACTGATCACCATCACCGAGGGCTTCTATGCCTGCGGTGTCGCAGCCAGCGTCTACGGCAAGGCCGACCCGCACAGCCAGACCTTCATGCCCGACCCCGTGTTCTCCAACATCGGCAAGCTGTTGCTGGCGACCAAAATCTACGACATGCACCGCATCGCCCACTACGTGAGCGGCGGCCTGATCGTCACCCTGCCCGGCCCGGACGAAGACCACAACCCGGAAACCGGCGCCAGGCTCTCGGAGGTGCTGCGCGCCAACCCCGACGTGCCTTACGAGCAGCGGATCCAGACGGCGCGCTTCCTCGAAGACCTCACCGCCGGCTACCAGGGGGGTTGGTACAGCGTGATCAGCCTGCATGGCGGCGGCTCCCCGGCGGCCATGAAGCAGGAAATCTGGCGCAACTACCCGGTAGGCAACAAGGTGGAACTGGTCGAGCGCCTGCTGGAGCGGGGCGTGGCGGCCGACGGCAGCGCCGCCGCGCGGCCTCACGACCCGGCACGCGCCATCACGAAAAACCGCCAGCCGGGCAAGTGCTGCGACACCGGCTGCACCACGCCCGGTCAGCCGGTGATGGTGGATCTTCCGTCGGTCGCCGACACCCTTCCGTCGCGAGCCGCCTCGCCAACCACGAAATGAATACGAAAGTGGTTGTAAATCAAGGGGTTGGCGCCTGATTCTCGCTTGACTTCCAGCAGCGCCGCCGATACCCTCACGGCCTATGTTGCGTTGGCTCCCCATTCTTCTGCTGTGCGGTTCGGCCGTGGCCCAGGCCGCTCCGGGCAACACCGGCTATGAGGACATGGATTCGCTGCTCAACGACAAAGGCCTGATGGCCCGCATCGGCCAGCAGGTTCAGCATGCGCGCGAGACGGTGAGCGACCAGGCCTCCAGCCTCGTCATCAATGCCATGGCCTTCCTGGACGTGCCGTACCGCTACGGCGGCAACAGCGCCGAAACGGGTTTTGATTGCAGCGGCTTCGTTCGCGCCGTGTACGAACAATCGCTGGGCAAGATCCTGCCCCGCCGTTCCGACGAGCAGGCCGCCGCGACGCAGACCATCGACCGCAGCGAACTCAAGCCCGGCGACCTGGTGTTCTTCAACACCATGCGCCGCGCCTTCAGCCACGTCGGCATCTACGTGGGCGACGGCAAGTTCATCCACTCCCCTCGCAGCGGCGCTCAGGTGCGCATGGAAGACATGCGCCTGGCGTACTGGAACAAGCGCTTCAACGGTGCGCGCCGCGTGGAAGTGGCCGACAAGGCCCCCTGAGCCCGGCTGGCCAAGCCGGCCAGATCTCCCTCACTCCATCTTGATGTTCGCGCCCTTGAGCGCGCGGTTGCTGCGCCATTCCTCGGCCATGCGGCGCGCGAAAGAAGCCCGGTCGCCGAGCGCCGGCAGGTTGTCCGACGCCATGAGGCGCTCGCGGATCAGCGGCGTTCGCACCGCTGCGTTGATTTCGGCGTTGAGCCGGTCCAGCACCTGGGGCGGCGTGCCACCCGGTGCGAACACACCGAACAGCGAAGTGACGTTGGCCTGGGGCAGCCCCAGCTCGGTGAAGGTTGGCACCTGGGGCAAGACCTCCAGCCGCTGAGGCGCGCCGACCGCCAGGGGCTTGAACCGCCCGGCCTGGATGTGTGCCAGCTGAGCGGGCGCCACATTGGTTGAGAGCAATTCGAACTGACCGCCGAGCGCATCGGTGAGCTGCTGGCCTCCGCCCTTGTAAGGGATGTGCGTGACCGCGACACCGGCCCCCAGCTGCACCTGCTCCAACACCAGATGGCCCGCGGTGGCCAGGCCCGACGTGGCCCAACGCAAAGCGCCCGGGCCAAGCCTGGCCTGCGCCAGCAGGTCCGCGAAAACCTGGCCGGTGAACGCCGGCGTGCCCACCAGCAGCACCGGCGTGTACATCACGCTGGCCACCGGTGCAATATCGCGAAACGGGTCATAGCCCACCGTGCCGAGATGGGGACGCAGGGTCAGCGGACTGACCGCCGAGAAAGCCAGCGTGTACCCGTCCGCCGGTGCACGCGCCAGCGCCTGCAAGCCGACGCTGCCGCCACCGCCGCCCCGGTTCTCCACCGTCACCGGCACACCGAGCTGCGTTGAAAGGCGCTCGGCCAGCGAACGCGCCACGCCATCGCTGAGCCCGCCGGGCGGGTACACCACGATGATGCGCAGGGCTTGCGAGGGCCAGGCGGGCTGGGCACCGGCCGGCGGCTGGGCGCCAAGGCCCACCAGCGCCAGCCACGCCGCCAGGGCATGCCGACGGGACAGCCTCATGCCGTGCCCCGCCCTCGCCGCTCGCGCGCCTGCGCCTTGCGCGCCGTGTCCCGGGCGATCTTGAGGAAATGCGCCGCCGGACCGGAGGCCTCCGCCGAGCGGTACACCAGCGTGAGCGGCGCATCCAGCGGTGTGTCCTCCCGCAGCGGCAAGTACACCACCGCGTGGGGATGCAGCCCGCTCATGGAAGCCGGCACCACCGCGATGCCCGCGCCCGCCGCCACCAGGTTCAGGCTGGTCACCATGCGCTCGACCTCGGCGGCGATGCGCGGGCGAAAGCCCTGCGCCTCACACAGCGTCAGGAGGTTGGCGTACAGCCCCGGAGCGCCGGGCTGCCGCACCAGGATGAAACCCTCGTCACGCAGGTCCGCCAGGGTCAGCGCAGACGAGCGCCGCTGCGCCAGGGCGTGATCTCCGGGCAGCGCCACCAGCACCGGCTCGCGCAACAGCACCTCGAAGGTCAGGCCTTCGGGCTGCGAGACCGGCACGCGGATCAGCCCGCAATGCAGGCGCCCGGCCTCCACCGCCTCGGTGATGCCGGCCGCGTGGTCTTCGCGGATCGATAGCGCGATGCCCGGCCAGGCCCGACGGCAGGCGCGCAAGGCCTCGGGCGTGAAGGCGTGCGCGGCGGCAGAGCTGGTGAAGCCCACGTTGAGCACGCCCAATTCGCCGCGCGCCACGCGCGCCATGCGCTGCTCCATGGCCGCCATGTCGTCCACCAGCTGGCGCGCCTCGCGCTCGAACAGGCGGCCGGCGTCCGACAGCGCCACGCCCTTGGGGTGGCGGTGAAAAAGGGCCACCCCGAGCTCGCGCTCGAGGGCCTTGATCTGCAGGCTCAACGGCGGCTGCTGGATGCCCAGGCGCTCGGCCGCGCGCGTCATGTGACCGGTCTCGGCGACCGCCAGGAAGTAGCGCAGGTGCCTGATCTCCATATCTCAAAGGTATCGAAAATGGTGTCTCAGTATATTTGACGCAAGGTTCCAACCGACCTATCGTCCACGTGGCCTTGAACCACATTGGAGACATTTCATCATGCCCTTGCGCCCCATCGCGCTGCTCGCGCTCGCCGCCCTGGCCGGCCACGTCGGCGGTGCCGCCGCCGAAACCCCCGCCGAGCCCCAGGCCCGCGCCTGTCCTGCCGAAGTGCCGGCCGGCTCGACCTGCTACACCGGCGAAGACGGTCTGGGTGGCTTCTACTGGATCGCCCTGCCCGCCCAATGGAAGCCCGCGACGGGCGTGCTGGTGGTCCACGCCCACGGCGGCCCGGCCGACACAGGCCCCGCCACGCTCGCGCGCGGCGAGGAAGACCTGAAACGCTGGGCCGTGACCGTCAAGGCCGGCCACGCCTGGGCCGGCGCCACCTACCGGCGGGGCGGCTTCGGCGTGAGCATGGCGGCCGAGGACACCGAGCGCGTGCGCCGCGTCTTCGTGAAGCACTTCGGCCCGCCCCGCCGCACCATCCTGCACGGACAAAGCTACGGCGCCTCGGTCGCCGCCAAGGGCGCCGAACTCTATGCCACGGCGGAGGGCCCCAACGGCCCGGTCAAAGGCCCCTACGACGGCATGCTGCTCACCAGCGGCATGCTGGGCGGCGGCACCCGCGCCTACGACTTCCGGATCGACCTGCGCGTGGTCTACCAATACGTGTGCAAGAACCACCCGAAGGCGGACGAGCCCCAGTACCCGCTGTGGCAAGGCTTGCCGATGGACGCCAAACTCACACGGGCTGAGCTGGCCGCCCGCGTGGACGAATGCACCGGCGTGCGCAAGCCCGCCGCCCAGCGCACCGAGCAGCAGAAGGCCAACCTCGCCAACATCGTCAACGTCATCAAGATCCCCGAGCGCTCGCTCATCGCCCACCTCAACTGGGCGACCTGGCTGTTCCGCGACCTGACCCAGCTGCGCCTGGGCAATCGCAACCCGTTCAACAACGCCAACGTGCGGTACACGGGCTCGACGGACGATGCCGCGCTGAACGCCGGGGTGCTGCGCTACACCGCCGACCCGGCCGCCGTGGCCGAGCTGGCGAAAGACAGCGACCCCGCAGGCCGGATCAACATGCCCGTGCTCTCGCTGCACGCCGTCAACGACCCGACCGCGTTTGTCGAACTCGAGTCCGCCTACCGCGAGACGATCGATCGCGCGGGCCAAGGCGGCTTGCTGGTGCAAACCTTCAGCGACGAGTCCGAGCACAGCTACCTGAGCGATCCGCAGTACCCTGCGCTGTTCACCGCCCTGCTCAACTGGATCGACAAGAACGAGAAGCCCACGCCCCAGACGGTGGCCTCGCTCTGCAAAGGCTACGAGGCCGCGTACGGCGACACCTGCAGGCTGCTGCCCGACTACCGCAGCGCGCCGCTGACCAGCCGCGTCCCGCCGCGCTGACCGCACCCCCATGAAAAAAGCCGCCGGCCCGGAAGGGCTGGCGGCTTCTCTTTTGGCGGTCGTCGCGGCGTTTACTTGCGCTGCGGCGGCACGTCCGTGCAGGACCCGTGGGCGATCTCGGCCGCCATGCCGATGCTTTCGCCCAGCGTGGGGTGCGGGTGAATGGTCTTGCCGATGTCCACCGCGTCCGCGCCCATCTCGATGGCCAGCGCGATCTCGCCAATCATGTCGCCCGCGTGCGTGCCCACCATGCCGCCGCCCAGGATCTTGCCGTGGCCATGGGCCTCGGGCGAGTCGTCGAACAGCAGTTTGGTCACGCCCTCGTCGCGGCCATTGGCGATGGCGCGGCCCGAGGCCGTCCAGGGGAACAGGCCCTTCTTGACCTTGATGCCCTGCGCCTTGGCCTGGTCTTCGGTCAGACCCACCCAGGCCACCTCGGGGTCGGTGTAGGCCACGCTCGGAATGACGCGCGCGTTGAACGCCGCGCTGGCCAGCTCCTTGTTGCCCTGCAGTTCACCGGCGATCACCTCGGCCGCCACGTGCGCCTCGTGCACCGCCTTGTGCGCCAGCATGGGCTGGCCCACGATGTCGCCGATGGCGAAGATGTTGGGCACATTGGTGCGCATCTGGATGTCGACGTTGATGAAGCCCCGGTCCGTCACCGCCACACCGGCCTTTTCGGCGCCGATCTTCTTGCCGTTGGGCGTGCGGCCCACCGCCTGCAGCACCAGGTCGTAGGTCTGCGGTGCGGGTGCGGTACCGCCCGGCTCAGCGCTCTCGAACGTCACCTCGATGCCCGCCGGCGTGGCCTTGGCCGACACCGTCTTGGTCTTGAGCATGATGTTGTCGAAGCGCGGGGCGTTCATCTTCTGCCAGATCTTCACCAGGTCGCGGTCGGCGCCCTGCATCAGGCCGTCGAGCATCTCCACCACGTCCAGGCGAGCGCCCAGGGTGCTGTAGACCGTGCCCATTTCCAGGCCGATGATGCCGCCGCCCAGGATCAGCATGCGCTTGGGCACTTCCTTGAGCGCCAGCGCGCCGGTGCTGTCCACCACACGCGGATCGTCCGGCATGAAAGGCAGGCGCACGGCCTGCGAGCCGGCCGCGATGATGGCTTTCTTGAAGCCGATCACCTGCTTCTTGCCGGTCTTCTCCTGGCCGGTGGTGCCCGTGGTCTCTTCCACTTCGAGGTGGTTGGCGCCCACGAAGGAGCCGACACCGCGCACGGTGGTGACCTTGCGCATCTTGGCCATGGCCGCCAGGCCGCCGGTGAGCTTGCCGATCACCTTTTCCTTGTGGCCGCGCAGCTTCTCGATGTTGACCACCGGGCGGCCGAATTCCACGCCCAGCGCCGCCATGTGGCTGACTTCGTCCATCACCGCCGCCACGTGCAGCAGCGCCTTGGACGGGATGCAGCCCACGTTCAGGCACACACCACCCAGGGTGGCGTAGCGCTCGACCAGCACCACCTTCAGGCCCAGGTCGGCCGCGCGGAAGGCCGCGCTGTAGCCGCCGGGACCGCCGCCGAGCACGACCACGTCGCACTCGAGATCGGCACTGCCGCCGAAACTGGCGGCCGTTGGCGCAGCCACAGGGGCCGCAGCGGGTGCCGCCTGCGGCGCAGGTGCCGGTGCGCTGGCCGCGGGCGCAGCCGCACCGGCCGCTTCCAGCGTCAGCACCACGCTGCCCTGCTTGACCTTGTCGCCCAGCTTGACCTTGAGCTCCTTGACCACGCCCGCCTGTGAAGACGGAATTTCCATCGAGGCCTTGTCGGACTCGACCGTGATCAGGCTTTGTTCGGCCTTGACCGTGTCGCCGGGCTTGACCAGCAACTCGATCACCGCCACTTCGTCGAAGTCGCCGATGTCGGGAACTTGAATGTCGATCAGTGCCATCTGCGTGGTCCTTTACAGCAACACGCGACGGAAGTCGCTGAGGATCTGGCCGAGGTACACGTTGAAGCGCGCGGCGGCGGCGCCGTCGATCACGCGGTGGTCCCAGGTCAGCGAGAGCGGCAGCATCAGGCGCGGCTGGAAGGCCTTGCCGTCCCACACCGGTTCCATGGTGCTCTTGCACACGCCCAGGATGGCCACCTCGGGCGCGTTGATGATGGGCGTGAAATAACGCCCGCCGATGCCGCCCAGGCTGGAGATGGTGAAGGTCGCCCCGCTCATCTCGGCCGGGCTCAGCTTGCCCTCGCGCGCCTTCTTGGCGAGCTCGCCCATTTCCTGGCTGATCTGCAGCACGCCCTTCTTGTCGGCGTCCTTGATCACCGGAACCATCAGGCCGTTGGGCGTGTCGGCCGCGAAGCCGATGTGCCAGAACTGCTTGTAGATCAGGGCGTCGCCGTCGATCGAGCTGTTGAACTCGGGGAATTTCTTGAGCGCGGCCACGCAGGCCTTGATCAGGAAAGCGAGCATGGTGACCTTGACGCCGCTCTTCTCGTTTTCCTTGTTGGTGGACACGCGGAAGGCTTCGAGGTCGGTGATGTCGGCGTCGTCGTGGTTGGTGACCGCCGGGATCATGACCGCGTTGCGCAGCAGATTGGCGCCGCTGATCTTCTTGATGCGGCCCATCTCCTTGCGCTCGATCGGGCCGAACTTGGCGAAGTCGACCTTGGGCCAGGGGATCAGGCCCAGGCCTGCGCCGTCGCCGCCACCGGCGGGGGCCTTGGCGGCCTGCGCCTTGGTCTGCGTGGCACCGGCCATCACCGACTTGGTGAAGCTCTGCACGTCGTCCAGCACGATGCGGCCCTTGGGACCGCTGCCCTTGACCTCTTCCAGCGGCACGCCCAGCTCGCGGGCGAACTTGCGCACCGAGGGCGAGGCGTGAGGCAGGCCCAGGGCGGCCGTGGCGGTGGGGTTGTGGGCCGGCGCTGCAGCGGCGGGTGCCGATGCCGTGGCGGCCTGGGGGGCCACCGCGGCGGGTGCTGCCGGCGCAGCGGCAGGCGCAGGTGCCGCAGCCGGGGCGGCGGCGGCGGTTCCTTCCAGAATCGCCAGCAGGTCACCGATGTTCACGGTGTCGCCGATCTTGACCTTGAGTTCCTTGAGCACACCGGCCGCCGAAGACGGGATCTCCATCGAGGCCTTGTCGGACTCGACCGTGATCAGGCTCTGCTCCACCGCGATCTTGTCGCCGGGCTTGACCAGCACCTCAATCACCGCCACGTCCTTGAAGTCGCCGATGTCGGGCACGCGCACCTCGACCGGGCCGGCCGCAGCCGCAGGCGCGGCCGCCACAGGGGCAGCCACGGGCGCCGGTGCGGCGGCGGCAGGAGCCGCCACCGGAGCCGGGGCTGGGGCGGCCGCCGCATCGCCTGCGGTCTCCAGCACCAGCACCACCGAGCCCTGCTTGACCTTGTCGCCCAGCGCGACCTTGAGTTCCTTGACCACACCGGCCGCGCTGGAGGGGATCTCCATCGACGCCTTGTCCGACTCGACCGTGATCAGGGACTGCTCGGCCTTGACCGTGTCGCCCACCTTCACCAGCAGCTCGATGACCGCAACTTCATCAAAGTCACCGATGTCCGGGACCTTCACATCCATCTGTGCCATGTTCTTGTCTCCGGATTACGCGTACAGCGGGTTCACTTTGTCGGCGTTGATGCCGTACTTCTTGATTGCCTCGGCCACCTTGGCCGCCGGCAGCTTGCCCTCTTCGCTCAAGGCCTTGAGCGCGGCGACCACGATGTAGTGGCGGTTGATCTCGAAGTGCTCGCGCAGCTTGCTGCGGAAATCGCTGCGGCCGAAGCCGTCCGTGCCCAGCACCTTGTACGTGCGGTCCTTGGGGACGAAGGGGCGGATCTGTTCCGCGTAGTTCTTCATGTAGTCGGTGGACGCGATCACCGGGCCGGTGGTGGCGCCCAGCTGCTGTGCCACGAAAGGCACGCGCGGCGTCTCGGTCGGGTGCAGCAGGTTCCAGCGGTCGGCGTCCTGGCCGTCGCGGGCCAGTTCGTTGAAGCTCGGGCAGCTCCACACGCCGGCGCTCACGCCCCAATCCTTCTCCAGCAGCTCCTGTGCGGCGATGCTCTCGCGCAGGATGGTGCCGCTGCCCAGCAGTTGCACGCTGGGCGCGTCCTTCTTGAGGGCCGGCGCCTGCTTGCAGTAGTACATGCCCTTGATGATCTGCTCCTCGGTGCCGGGCTGCAGGCCGGGCATCGGGTAGTTCTCGTTGAGCAGCGTCAGGTAGTAGAAGACGTTGTCCTGCTTCTCGACCATGCGCTTCAAGCCGTGGTGCAGGATCACCGCCACTTCGTGCGCGAAGGTCGGGTCGTAGCTGATGCAGTTCGGGATCGTGCCGGCCAGGATGTGGCTGTGGCCGTCTTCGTGCTGCAGGCCTTCGCCGTTGAGCGTGGTGCGGCCCGAGGTGCCGCCCAGCAGGAAGCCGCGCGCCTGCATGTCGCCCGCCGCCCAGGCCAGATCGCCGATGCGCTGGAAGCCGAACATGGAGTAGTACACGTAGAACGGCACCATGATGCGGTTGCTCGTGCTGTAGCTCGTGGCCGCCGCGATCCAGCTGCTCATGCCGCCGGCTTCGTTGATGCCTTCCTGCAGGATCTGGCCGGCCTTGTCTTCCTTGTAGTACATCACCTGGTCCTTGTCGACCGGGGTGTACTGCTGACCGTGCGGGTTGTAGATGCCGACCTGGCGGAACAGGCCTTCCATGCCGAAGGTGCGGGCCTCGTCCACCAGGATGGGCACGATGCGCGGGCCCAGGGCCTGGTCGCGCAGCAGCTGGGTGAGGAAACGCACGTAGGCTTGCGTGGTCGAGATCTCGCGGCCTTCGGCGGTGGGATCGAGCACGGCCTTGAAGGTCTCCAGCGAGGGCACGGTGAAGCTCTCGTCGGCCTTCACGCGGCGCTTGGGCAGGTAGCCGCCGAGGGCCTGGCGGCGCTCGTGCAGGTATTTCATTTCCGGCGTGTCGTCGGCCGGCTTGTAGAACGGGATCTTGGACAGTTCGCTGTCCGGGATCGGCAGGTTGAAGCGGTCGCGGAAGATCTTGATGTCCTCGTCCGTGAGCTTCTTGGTCTGGTGAACCGTGTTCTTGCCCTCGCCCGCCTTGCCCATGCCGAAGCCCTTGACGGTCTTGATCAGCAGCACGGTGGGCTGGCCCTTGTGGTTGACCGCCTTGTGGTAGGCCGCGTAGACCTTCTGCGGGTCGTGGCCGCCGCGCTTGAGGTTCCAGATGTCGTTGTCGCTCAGGTGGGCGACCATCTCCAGCGTCTTGGGATCGCGGCCGAAGAAATGCTTGCGCACATAGGCGCCGTCGTTGGCCTTGAACGACTGGTAGTCGCCGTCGACCGTGTCCATCATGATCTTGCGCAGCGCGCCGTCCTTGTCGCGCGCCAGCAGCGAGTCCCACTCGCTGCCCCACAGCAGCTTGATCACGTTCCAGCCAGAGCCGCGGAACTCGCCTTCGAGCTCCTGGATGATCTTGCCGTTGCCACGCACCGGGCCGTCCAGGCGCTGCAGGTTGCAGTTCACCACGAAGATCAGGTTGTCGAGGTTTTCACGGGCGGCCAGGCTGATCGCGCCCAGCGACTCGACTTCGTCCATCTCGCCGTCGCCGCAGAACACCCAGACCTTGCGGTTTTCGGTGTTGGCGATGCCACGGGCGTGCAGGTACTTCAGGAAACGCGCCTGGTAGATCGCCATCAGCGGGCCCAGGCCCATGGACACCGTGGGGAACTGCCAGAACTCGGGCATGAGCTTGGGGTGCGGGTAGCTGGAGAGCCCCTTGCCGTTGACTTCCTGGCGGAAGTTGAGCAGTTGCTCTTCGGTCAGGCGGCCTTCCAGGTAAGCGCGGGCGTAGACACCCGGCGACACGTGACCCTGGATGTAAAGGCAGTCACCGCCGTGGTTCTCGCTCTCGGCATGCCAGAAGTGGTTGAAGCCGGCGCCGAACATGTGGGCCAGCGAGGCGAACGAACCGATGTGGCCGCCCAGATCCCCCCCGTCCTCAGGGTTGTGGCGGTTGGCCTTCACCACCATCGCCATGGCGTTCCAGCGCATGTAGGCGCGCAGGCGTTCTTCGATTTCGATGTTGCCCGGGCAGCGCTCTTCCTGGTTCGCCTCGATGGTGTTGACGTAACCGGTGGTGGCCGAAAAAGGCAGGTCAATGCTGTGCTGGCGGGCTTCTTCCAGCAATTGCTCCAGCAGGAAGTGCGCCCGTTCGGGGCCCTCGCGCTCGATGACGGCGGCCAGCGCCTCCATCCACTCACGGGTTTCCTGGGAATCCGCGTCCGCGGCACCACGGACGTTGAGAGCGTCATTCGCTGACATGTTGTCTCCTGTTGGTTTCAATCGAGCTTACGGAGGTCCATCCGCACTGTCACTGATTTTTCCACAAAAGCTTTTCATTTTCAACATATGCTTCATGTTTTTGTATTGTGAAATTATGAAACGAGTGGAAAGCGAAGCCCGGAGCACCCGCTCACGTAGACTCTCGGGTTCATGATTCCCCTGCCCGAAACCACGCCACCGAACAGCGCGCCCGCGCAGGCCGTCTGGTGGAAACGCTGGTGGCGCCGCCTTCCGCCCTCCCGGCAAGACCGCTTCGCCACCCTCGGCCCCTTGCTGGCCGTGCTGCTGTTCCTCTCGGCCATCGTCGTGGCCATCACCTACCTGCGCTACGAAGAACTCGAACGTGAGCAGGAGGCCGTGACACGCGACGTGGAGTACGCCCAGCAACGCCTGCGCCTGCGCCTGCTCGAACGACAGGAGCAGCTCATGCGCCTGGCCCGCGAGGTGGGCAACAAGGAGATCGAAAGCGAGGAATTCGAGTTCCAGGTCGAATCCCTGGTGAGCCAGTTCCCCGAGATGCTGGCCATCAGCTGGGTGGACGGTCGTCGCAACGTGCTGGCCACCTATGCCTCGCCCAGCGCGCCCGCCGCGCTGGTGCGCCCCATCGGCACCGTGCTCACACCCGGCGAGACGGATGGCTCCTTCGATCTCGCGCGCGACCTTCGCCAACCCATCTACTCGCGCCCCCTGGGTGAGGACGCGCGCAACTCGACCCTGATGCTGCACGTGCCGCTGAGCGAGCAAGGCCGCTTCTCCGGCACCATCATGGGCGAGTACTCGATCGACGGCCTGATGCGCTTCGGCATCCCGCCGGAAATCATGGCCCGTTACGCCGTGGCACTGGTCGACGACCGGGGCCGCGTGCTGGCCGGCAGCCTGCAGACCCCTTCCACCGTGCTGCGCCTGCTGCCGTGGTCGAACCCACCGCTGGAACACGAAGTGCCCGTCTCGCCCGTGGGCAACGGCCTCATCCTGAAAGCCCAGGGCTACCGCACCTCGCAGGACATTGTGGGCAGCGGCTTCTTCTGGGTCATCGGCGCCCTCTCCGCGCTCACGGTGTGGATGCTGCTCGGCACCTGGCGCCACACCCGCCGCCGCGTGCAGGCGCAGCAGGCCCTGGTGGCCGAGACCAACTTCCGCCGGGCGATGGAAAACTCCATGCTCACCGGCATGCGGGCGCTGGACATGCAGGGCCGCATCACCTACGTCAACCCGGCCTTCTGCTCCATGACCGGTTGGACCGAAGGCGAACTCGTCGGCCGCACCGCCCCCTTCCCCTACTGGCCGGAAGAGGAACACGACCAACTCGCCGCGCGCCTGGAAGACGAGTTGCGTGGCCGCTCCACCCCCGGCGGCTTCGAGGTCCACGTGAAGCGCCGCGATGGCAGCATCTTCGACGCGCGCATGTACGTCTCGCCGCTGATCGACCCCAAGGGCCATCAGACCGGCTGGATGACCTCGATGACCGACATCACCGAGCCCAAGCGCATCCGGGAAGAGCTCTCCGCGTCCTATGAGCGCTTCACCACGGTGCTGGAGTCGCTCGACTCCGCCGTCTCGGTCGCTCCGCTGGGCAGCGACGAGATGCTGTTCGCCAACAAGATGTACCGCCTGTGGTTCGGCACCCGGGGCCAGGGGCACCGGCACCTGGTCGACCTCGCCGGCAATCAACCCTCCCCCAGCCCCGACGACGGCGATGCCGTGGACGCCTTTGCCGGCATGCCCACCGAAACGCTGACCGACGCGGGCGCGGAAAACGCCGAAGTCTTCGTCGAGGAGCTGGACCGCTGGCTGGAGGTGCGCACGCGCTACCTCACCTGGGTCGACGGCCGGCTCGCCCAGATGGTGATCGCCAGCGACATCACGCCGCGCCGCTACGCGGAGGAACAGGCCTCCCGCCAGGCCGAGCGCGCGCAGACCGCCAGCCGGCTGATCACCATGGGTGAGATGGCCTCGAGCGTGGCGCACGAACTCAACCAGCCGCTGACCGCGATCACCAACTACTGCAACGGCATGATCTCGCGCGTGACCGAGCAGCGCATCACCACCGACGAGCTGCTCGGCGCCCTCGAGAAAACCTCCCGCCAGGCCCAGCGCGCAGGCCAGATCATCCAGCGCATCCGTGCCTTCGTGAAGCGCAGCGAGCCCAACCCCACCCTGTCCGACGTGGCGCAGATGGTGAGCAATGCGATCGAACTGGCCGACATCGAACTGCGCCGCCATCAGGTGCGCCTCTCGCCCTATGTGGCCGCGCGCCTTCCCAATCTGATGGTCGACCCCATCCTGATCGAACAGGTGCTGATCAATCTCCTGAAGAACGCGGGCGAAGCCATTGCGCAGGCGGGGCGTGCCCCCGGCGAGCGGTACGTGGAACTGCGCGTCGGCCCGCGCCGCCTGGACGACGTGGACGTGGTGGAATTCTCGGTGCGCGACTCCGGCAACGGCGTGCCCGATGAAATGATCGAGCGCATCTACGAGGCCTTCTACAGCACCAAGAGCGAGGGCATGGGCATCGGCCTCAAACTGTGCCGCAGCATCGTCGAATCGCATCACGGCCGGATGCAGGTTCAGAACATCTACAATGGCGAAGAGGTGGTGGGCTGCTGCTTCAGCTTCTGGATTCCTGTGGTCTCACGGCTGCAGAACCTCAGCGCCGGGGCCGGGCCCGCCACAGAGTCGCTGACCGACACTGAAAGAGCGAGATGAGTTTGATCCCCAAAAAAGGCAGCGTCTACGTGGTCGATGACGACGAGGCGGTGCGCGACTCTCTGCAATGGCTCCTCGAAGGCAAGGACTTCCGGGTCCGATGTTTCGAATCGGCCGAGGCCTTTCTCAGTCGCTACGACGCGCGCGAAGTGGCCTGCCTGATCGCCGACATCCGTATGGGCGGCATGACCGGCATGGAACTTCAGGAACGCCTGATCGAGCGCCAGTCTCCCCTGCCCATCGTCTTCATCACCGGCCACGGCGACGTGCCCATGGCGGTGGAGTCCATGAAGCGCGGCGCACTCGACTTCATCCAGAAGCCGTTCAAGGAAGACCAGCTCGTGGCCCTGGTCGAGCGCATGCTCGAGCACGCGCGCGAGGCCTTCGCCACCCACCAGCAGGCGGTCAGCCGCGACGCCCTGCTCTCCAAGCTCACCAGCCGCGAAGCGCAGGTGCTCGAGCGCATCGTCGCCGGCCGCCTGAACAAGCAGATCGCCGACGACCTGGGCATCAGCATCAAGACGGTGGAGGCGCACCGTGCCAACATCATGGAGAAGCTCGGTGCCAACACCGTGGCCGACCTGCTCAAGATCGCGCTCGGCCAGACCCCGGCCAAGGCCTGACCCCAGACCC